>JBDTUL010000074.1:0-16344 GCA_040007735.1 Gammaproteobacteria bacterium
GGGGGTCACAATGATGATGAACAGGTCGGTGAAATGCCGAGGCGTGCGCGCGGCCGTGCGCGTGGCACTGGGTCTCACGGTTGCCAGCGGCGCGCTGGCGCAGGAGTCCGACGGACAGAATGTCCTGCAGGAAGTCACGGTAACGGCGCAGTTTCGCGAGCAGAGCGTTCAGGACACGCCGCTGTCGATCACCGCGATCTCCGGAGCCATCCTGGAATCACGCAGCCAGACGAATCTCTCGGAAGTCGCCAACCAGGCGCCCAATGTCACGCTGAAACCGCAAGGCGCGGCGTTCGGTCCGTCTCTTGGCGCCTCGATCCGCGGCGTGGGCCAGTTCGATTTCAACCCGGCGCTGGAGCCCGGCGTCGGCCTCTATGTGGATGACGTGTACTACGCGACGCTCACCGGCTCGATTCTGGATCTGCTCGACCTGGATCGCGTGGAGATCCTGCGCGGGCCGCAGGGAACGCTGGCCGGCAAGAACTCGATCGGCGGCGCCATGAAGCTCTTTTCGAAGAAGCCAGCGGGCGAAGGTGGATATCTGTCCGCGACGTACGGCACGCGCGATCGGGTTGATCTGCGCGGTAGCGCCGATTTCGCCCTCAACGACCGGCTGTTCGCGCGCCTTTCAGGTGTCAGCAAGAAGCAGAATGGATACATCCAGCGTCGTGACTACGGCTGCGACCATCCCGCAAGCGGCGTCCCGCTGCTGGTATCCGTGGGGCAGGGCTGTGTGCTGGGCTACGACGGGAACGTGGACTACAGCGCCGTTCGCGGCATGCTGCGTTTTGTCGCGAGCGACAATCTTGAAATCACCGGAGCTGTGGATTACACGCACGATGTGCGTAGTCCCGCTGGGGCCGTGCTCGTCCAGGCGACCTCGGCTGTCAACCCAAACGCGCAGCCGGTGCAGGGCGTGACAGCTCTACCCGGAGCGGCCTTCGTCGTCCCGCGTGGGTCGTATTACAACTACGCCACCTACTACAACCCGAAGAACACCTTCACCGCCTTGGCCGGGCCCAACATCGGCCGGACGACACCGACAGATGAGACGCGTCCGAACCAGAATGTCGACTTCAGCGGCTGGGGCGCTTCGGGTCACGTCGATTGGAAGCTCACGGATCGGTTGTCGCTCGCCTCGGTGAGTGCCGTTCGCGAGTACAGCTCGTACTTCGCCAATGACAATGATCTGTCGCCGCTGGCCAGTTCGCTGGGCTATGGAACACTGCATTTCCATTCGTTCAGCCAGGAGCTCCGGCTGAACGGCGCGCTCTTCAACGGTGACCGTCTCGAATACACCGTTGGCGCGTTCTACATGGATCAGAAGTCTCAGTATGCGACAACGCAGGATCTGCGCTATTCCGCGACAGGCCTGACGGCGTTCCAGGGCGACGATCCGGTGAACGCCGACACCAAAGCGGTTTTCGCGCACACATCCTACAAACTCACGGATCCGCTGACACTCAACCTGGGCGTTCGATATACCGACGAACACAAGGACTACACGTTCTCGCGCAAGACGCGCACGGGCCTCACGTATGTGCCGCTCGCGGCTATCGATGGCCTGCGCTCGGACTACGACGGCAACCAGGTCGACTATCGTGCCAACCTGCAATACGCGTGGACGGAGCAGGTCATGACGTACGCGCAAGTCGCCACCGGCTTCAAGGGTGGTGGTATTTCGCCCCGACCGTTCTCCGCAGCCCAGGCCGTGGCGTTCAATCCCGAGACGCTGAAGTCATACGAACTCGGCGTGAAATCCGATCTTTTCAATAAGCGCATGCGGGTCAACGCTGCTGTGTTCTTCAGCGACTACACCGATCTGCTGCTGACGCTGAGCTCGTGCCCGCAATACGGTGTCGGCCTGCCGTGCGCGGTGGTCGCCAATGCTGGCGATGCGCAGATCAAAGGCGCCGAGCTCGAGACGGAGATTCACCCTGTCGAACACCTGTCGATCGATGGTTCGATCAGCTACCTGAAGTTCAAGTACACGCGCATCAATCCGGCCGCCGGCGGCCCGACCCGACCGACCGGGCCGCAGTTCGGCATGGTGCCCGCCTACACACCGACGCGAAAGTGGAGCGTGGGCGTTCAATACGAGATCCCACTGAACACGCTCGGCACTCTCACACCGCGCATCGATGCAAGCTATCAAGGCGATGTCTATACGAACGGCGCGAACGCTGCCACGAACCGCATCGGGAGCTACACGCTGGCGAATGCACGTCTTACATGGCGAAACGCCGGAGGCTCGTGGGAGTCTTCATTCGAGGTGACGAATCTCACCGATCAGTACTATTTCCTGACGCGGTTCGATCAGTTCACCCTCACGGGTCTGGCGGACGGTCAGCCTGGGCGGCCACGTGAGTGGGCACTGACCGTGAAACGGAAGTTCTAGATCCTGCGAATAGAAGGGGATGGACGTCGGCGCCTAGCCTCGAAGAGAGGCTAAAGCGTTGCGTCCAGAAACGGGTCTGCTTGCTGCGCTCGGGCGCGGGGGCGATCCCGTTCTCTTTGGAGGATGCTGGCAATCGTGCCGCGTCCAACCTCGTGCCCCAGATTGGCGAGCGCACCGCGGATTCGCGTGTATCCCCACGAGGGATTCTCCAGCGCCATTCGCACGATCAAATCTGCTATGACTCGGCCGCCAGCCGCCGCAGAATTGCAACTCGGTATGCACATGTCATTTGCCAACGCCGCAATCATCGATGCGCACGCAACGCCCGAAGCGGTTCATGTTAGACGGCTTGCATCTGGTCACTTGACAGATGGCGTTGCCAGTTGCGTTCGCGGAAGGCACACACTGAACGTCGTCCCGGCCTCCCGGGTAGAGTGGACTTCAACGGAGCCCCCGTGCAGCGTGGCGATCTCGCGTGCCACATACAGTCCGAGCCCGAGGCTGGTATGGTCGTCCTTTTGTTCGTCCGAGAAGCCGCTGGACAACTGCACCAGGGGCTGGAAGATCGTGTCCCACGCGCTCCGCGGAATTTCGGGACCGCGGTTGTTCACCTCCACTCGGATCACGTCCGCCTCGCCCACGGCATGCACTCGCACCGTTTCGCCCGCGGCCCCGTACTTGGCGGCGTTGACAAGCAGGTTCGTGAAGAGCTGGTGCAGCCGCACGCTGTCGTACATGCCGCTCAGTTCACCCTCGGAGCTCAGATCGAACTGCGAGTCGGGAAACGTCGAATGCGCATCCTCGATCGCCGAACGGCACACCGTGCCTATATCCGATAGCTCCAGCGCGAGGGGCATGCCGCTGCCAAGCTCGGTGCGGGTGTAGCCGATGAGGTCGTTGACCAGGCTGGACATGACTAGGGCGCTGCGGCGAACGCGCGCGCCGACCTTCGCCACTTCGACCGGCGGCAGCTCGGGTCGCGCCAGGAGTGCGCCAGACGCGGTGAGCGTTGCCAAAGGAGCTCGGAGGTCGTGGCCGAGAATCGCCAGAAAAAGCTCGCGCGTGTAATCGGAGCGCGCCGAGTAGGTGCCGATAGACTCGACGAGTGCCTGATCGATGCCTTCATTGAACCGGATCATTTCGCGGATCGTGTCGGCGGACAGAACACTCACACGTGGAAGCCAAAGTCGCAGCACGGTAGCCCGGAGTGCCCGGAACTCGGCGCTGAGTTGCAGCAGCGTGAAGTTGTTCTGATGACGCTGAGCGCCATGGATGGAGGCGGCACTAGACCCCATGACTTCGCCACGCGAATTGCCACGCGACTTTTCGTACTGCTCTCCCCTGGTTTGATGGCTGTCGATGTCGCGCGCTATCGATCTCAACATTGCCTCCGCGTGATCACGCAGTTGCAACAGAGTCATTTCTTCCGCAGAGGAGTCGAGCGTGCGTGCGAACGAGACCCACTCGGCCATGATCTCGTCCATGTGTTGATCGATAAACAAATGGAGATGCATTCGGACTCCGTCGGGCGGGCAGCAGCAGGGCCGATTCTAGACCTTCGCCCGACAATCCGTGGCTTCCGCCTTGCGTCGCGTTTTGAACAGTTGCGCAGCGTCTGGGGAAGCTTGGCTTTGGCCTCCGCCGGCGTCAGGGCGGGCGGCGACCGAAGCGTTTGGGACGTTTCAGCCTGAGGTCGCGCTGCTCAATATCGGCATGCCCGAGATGAACGGATACGACGTCGCACGCTCGGTTCGGCAGGGCACGCCAGGCCGGGCCGTGACCCTGATCGTACGCGCACACACCCACGTTCTTCCCTCCAAGCCGGCTCCCGCCGGCTGGCGCTCTGTGCCTCCCCGTCGTACCGATGGGGAGGCACGATCTTGCGCGCGATGACATCGTCGGAACGACCAAGACAACTGAGATATTCAGCGACCCTGCCCCAGTAATAAAAAGTCCGGCAACCCAGGCAGCGGAGGACTTTAATCATGTCAGCCGATCTCACCCCGGCGCAGGTGCGACTGATTCGAGCGCTCTGCTCAGCAAGCCCGATTGGAATCACGCCAACGGATTTGGCTAGAACGTTGGCTCTGTCAACGACCACGGTCGGAAGCCTCTCGGTGACGGTGGAGCAGAAGGGATTTTGTTCGCGTGAGCGGTATGGAATGCGTATCTATTTGCGGCCTACGCCGCTCGCTCTCGCATATGTTGCGTCAAACGCGCCAAGTGCCGTGGAAACGGATCGCCCTGGTAACGTTCCCAAGCCCCGACATCCGCGAGCGCCTTCCGCATGACCTGCCAATCATGATTTGCGCCCGTCTGGAAGTGTTGAACGGTCGTGCTCATGTCCTCGATCCGGCAGAAGTGTGATCAGGGGCTGGAGAGCGTGGAAGCGATCCTGCAAGGTTCGCTCGAACGGCTGCGCCCGGTGGTGAACTGCGCTGGCCGCGTCGCTGGGATTGTTGACGCTCTTCGTCCTTCCGGCGATCTGCGCAAGCGTCATGGGGTGGCTGCGACACCCGGAGCATGCGGGAACCTCGCGAATATCAAGCAAGGTTCGTAAGCAGCACGAAGCGTGCTCGCCGAGTCCCTCGTGAATCGTTGGGGTCGCGGTAAGTGCCAGGGGTTCAGCGCTGGAGGCAATTCGAATGGGCAGGTTCACCCGATCGCACTGGAATTGTTGCAGAGGATGCGGCTGCCGAGCGAAGGCTTCCGCAGCAAGAGCTGGGATGAGTCCGCAGCCTCCCGGGGTGCGCCGCCGCTCGAGCTCTGTCGAGAGGTCCGACGTCGAGAAGTGGCTAGCGTGCCGCAAAGGATTCAGTCAGCTCGAACGCCGCATCAGATATCCCCACCCGGCGGAATCGGCTCCGAAGAGCAGGCGCTGAACTTTCGACCCCCAGGGCGCTGTTTTCAAGCGAAGTGCCGCCGGCTCTGCGTAATCATCGATTGTCCGGGTGAGTAGTCATGCCAACGATCTGTCGGCGATGATGCCTCGTCCGATTGGTATCCCAGCAGCCGTGTTGTACAGAACCATCGTCCGCATCGATACGTCGAATCGACGAAATCGTTGCAGCGGCGTGGCTATGATCGCCGGCCGTGAACCTGCCACTCCGTGCGTAACGGCACACCCGACTCTCGGCTCTCGTAGTGTCCCACGACTCGAGCCGGCGACGCTCGATTCGATGCATCGATGCGGGCAATGTCAGGTAACGCTGCAAGCCATTTAAGTTTCCTGAGAAAGAAAATTATGCTTCCCGGCGCCGCGCGACCGGACCAGAACACAACAACAGCGCGCGGCATGGCATCACAGCCGACGAGGGGGAAACATGAGAAATCGTCTCGCATGGATGACACCGTGTGCCGTGGGGGCATTGTTCGGATCGAACATCGCCGCGGCTCAGGAGAACACGACTGCAACGCTCGAGGAAGTCACGGTGACCGCGACTCGCGTGAGCGACAGCGTGAATCGTGTGCCTCTCGCGGTAACCGCCCAGACCCAACGCGCGCTCGATCAACAAGGCATCCGCACGATTGCGGATCTCGAAGCCACGGTGCCGAGCCTGCGACTGAGCGGACAGGAAGGGTCGGGCCTCGCAACGATCTCGATCCGTGGCATTCGCCAGACCAGTGCCACAGCTGCGACGACCGGGTTTTATCTCGATGAGACCGCCTTGCAGAAGCGCGCGGCGGCCGGGTTCGCTTCGGCGAATGGAACCCCCATTCCACCGCTGTTCGACCTCGAACGCATCGAGGTGCTGCGCGGTCCGCAGGGCACGCTATTCGGCGGCGGCTCGGAGGGCGGAACGATCCGCTACATCCAGCCAGAACCCGGTCTCTCCCATTACACGAGCTACGCGCGCGCGCAGTGGATGCAGACCAAAAACGGGGACCCGAGCTACGAAGCGGGCGTTGCCGTCGGCGGGCCCATCGTGCAAGACAAGCTTGGGTTCAGGGCGAGTGTCTTCAGCCGCACGAACGGCGGCTACATCGATCTCACGGACTACCGCAACGGCACGGTCTACGAGAAGAATGCGAACAACAACCGCGTTCGCATGGGAAGGCTCGCCCTGGCGTGGGCGCCCACTGAGTCGAGCAAGGTGACACTGTCTTACTTCGCGTCACACGATGAGACGGACAGTCTGGGAAATGGCTACGACCTCGACATTCCCGGAACGCTCTCCGTGCCGAGCCTCTGTTTCGATGTGACGGCGATTTCCTCGTTGCCCGTCGGCCATCCCGCACGCGTGCTGCCGACGCCATTTGCTGCCGGCCCGGGTTGCGCGGGGCGCGCCGGGCAGGCTGGCGTGTACGTTACACAGCCGTACACGGTCGGGCCGCTGAATCTGGATCGGTTCCAGTCGCTCGTACTCGGGCCGACCCCGACGAGCACGAACGTGCAGGTTGCGACCCTCAACGCTCAGTGGTCGATCAACGATGATCTGCAACTGACGGCGATCAGTTCCTACATCCAGGACCGCACCACCGGGCAGAGCCCTCAGAATTTCCATCAGGGGTTGTTGAGCTATCGGGCCGTCGGCAACGCAAGCTACGTTGTGCCGGGCTCGCCGGCCGTCGTCATTCCCGGCGGCGTGGGGTTCAATCCGAATATCACCAGCACGCCAAACGGCCTCGGGCTCGGGGCTTATCTCGAAACCAACACGCGCAATACGCGCAATGGAATCTCAGAAGAGCTGCGGCTCGCATCGAGTGCCGATCGTACGGTGAGTTACGTGGCCGGCGCCTACTTCGCGCGCACCAACGCCTTCGTGGGCCAGCGGGCGGATGCATCGAACCTCGGCTTCATCCAGATGACGGGGCTTGGCATTCAGCAGCGCTTCGGTGTGCCAGATCCCGGATTTTTCGCGCAGCTCTATGAGTCGGACCAGGACAAGGAAATCGCCGGATTCGGCAATGTCACTGTCAGGCTCGGCGAGAGCCTGCGTGTCACAGGTGGCGTACGCGTAACTCACATCAAGACAACCTTCGAACAGGCGAACTACGGCCCGAACGGCTACAACGTAGCGCCATCGCTGCTGGACGGCACACTCGTGGTTGGCGAGATCGCCGAAACACCAATCACACCGAAGCTTTCCGTTCAGTATCTGTTCAACCCCGAAGCCTTCCTGTACGCGACGGCGTCAAAGGGTTTTCGCGCAGGCGGCGTGAACCAGGTGTTCTCTTCCGCGGGGCAGGGGCAGCTGTTTGGCCAGTACGGGCTGACCAAGGCGATCCTGCCGAAGACCTACGCTTCGGACAGCGTGTGGAACTACGAGCTCGGCGGCAAGTTCGGATTCCTGGAGGGTCGCGCGCAGATCAACGCTGCGGTCTATGAGTTACGCTGGAAAGACGTGCAGACCAACGTGTTCATCGGGGGCGATGGCTTCGTCGCGAACGTGCCGACGGCGCGCAGCCGCGGGGCGGAGGCCGAGGCGCAATGGCGGCCGGTTCGGGCGCTCACGTTCAACGCTGCCGCCTCCTACATCAAGGCGGAATACACCTCGACGCTCCGGTACCCAGGCGCGCGAGGGCTCGATCTGTTCGCGGCTCAGGACGGGCAATCCTTCGCGCAACCCAAGTGGTCTGCGGATATCGGTGCGCGCCTCGACATTCCACTGGGCGCGGCCGACAACACTTTCTATGCACGCCTCGACTACCGATGGCTCGACAAGTTCGACCTCGCGCCACCTGGCTCCGCCAACTACACGCCCGATTCGCGGTCGGTACCCGAGCAGCAGAACGTCAACCTGCGTCTCGGTGTCGAGCACGGCAGCTTCGACGTCAACCTGTTCGTCTACAACCTGACGGACGAAGACAAAGGCGCGCCCGGCGGCGGCCGCAGCGCCTGCACCAACGCGGACTGCTCGGCGTTCCTCAATTACAATGTCGCTCGCACGGTCGCCGCGCCGGTGCCGCGGCAGATTGGCTTGCAGGTCGCGTTTCGTTACTGAGATGAACAAAATGACTGCGAAAGTTCTTTCCCCGTGGCTCACGATGGCGGCCATCGTCGTGTGGGCTCTGCCAGTGACGGTCGGTGCTCAATCGCCCGCGGACGGGGCTGTCGTGGACAATCGCGCAGCTCCTCTCATCCCCTTCGAGGCGGTCGACTTCATTCAATTGAAGCGCGGCCAGAACCTCGGCGAGGTGCTGGGGGTCGCCGTGAACTCGAAGGGTAACGTGGTGATCCTGAACCACCCGGGCTCGGCGACGACGGGCCCGCTGTACGGAAATGCGAGCACCGAGATTCTCGAGTTCGATCGCAATGGAAAATTCATCCGCGAGATCGGCCATGGCGTCTACGCGCTCGGATATTCGCACTCAGCGCGCTTCGACAGGTACGACAACCTGTGGGTGGTCGACAAGGGGACCGACTCCGTGATCAAGTTCGATCCGTCCGGGAAGGCGGTGATGAACCTCGGCCGCCGGCCGGAGGGCTTCGACTCAGGACATCAGGAGCATCTCAAGCAAGCGGACGCGGTGCCGGTCGACGGCTGGTTTCGCGCCCCGACAGATGTCGCCTGGGATGCCGATGACAACATATTCGTCAGTGACGGCTATGTGAACTCGCGAATCGCAAAACTCACGAAGGAGGGCGACTGGATCAGGTCGTGGGGCAAGTATGGGCGCGGCGGCCGTAACGCCGATGAGAACCCGTCCAGCATCGACAACCCGCACAGCATGCAGGTGGATCGCGAGGGCAACGTCTACGTCGCCGACCGGGGTAACCGTCGCATCCAGGTGTTCGATCGGGACGGTAATTTCAGGCGATTCCTGTTCCTGAACGCGCCGTACGACAAGGCGCGGCATCCCACGCTTGGCAACGTTCCGGCGGCTCCAGACACGCGCCCGGACCAGACGGCTCCCTGGGCACTATGCATTTCTCCCACGACGCCCCAGTACCTGTTTGCGGCCGATGCGGAGCCAGGACGGCTATACAAGATGACGCTCGACGGAAAGATTCTCGGCGTGCTGGGCGAGTCCGGAAGGCGTCTGGGGCAATTCAACTGGCCGCACGCAATCGCCTGTCCAGAGGAGAACACGATCTTCGTTGCGGACATGAACAACTGGCGTGTGCAGAAGCTCACGCTGAATCCAAAAGACCATGGCAGATGAGCCGGATGTACCCGCCCGGAAACTTGCCGTGGTCGTCGCCGCTTCCTCGATGGGAACGGTGTTCGAGTGGTATGACTTTTTCCTGTTCGGAACGCTGGCCTCGACGATCGCGCGCAATTTCACGGCGGGCAGCGAAAGCGCCGGTTTCATCTTTGCACTCGGGGCATTTGCTGCCGGGTTCTTCGTGCGGCCCTTCGGCGCACTGTTCTTTGGCCGCATGGGTGACCGGTCGGGCCGAAAGCGCGCCTTCCTGCTCACCATCTCGATCATGGGCGGCGCCACTGTCGCCATCGGTCTCCTGCCGACCGTTCAGCAGGTCGGCATGCTTGCACCGCTGCTGCTCGTGGTAACCCGTGTGCTGCAGGGCTTTGCGATGGGCGGCGAATATGGCGGCGCCGCCGTGTACGTCGCTGAGCATGCGAACTCGCGAAATCGTGGTTTTCTGACGGGATGGATTCAGGTAACCGCGGCGCTGGGCTTGGTACTCGCACTCGCCGTGGTGCTCGGCACACGCCTGCTCACCGGCGAGGAAGCGTTTCAGGCCTGGGGCTGGCGTGTTCCCTTTCTCGGATCGGCGGTGCTGCTGGCGGTCTCGCTGTGGATTCGCCTGAGGCTCGCGGAGAGCCCAGTCTTTGTGCAGATGAAGAATGCCCGCGAGATCGCGCGTGCGCCGGTGGCCGAGGCATTTCAGGGCGCCAATCTGCGGCGGATCCTGATCGCGCTCGTGTGCATTCTCCTGGCGCAAGGTGCTGTCTGGTACACCGCTCACTTCTATGCGCAGTTCTTTCTGGAGCGCGTGCTCAAGGTTGACGCGCGCACGGTGAATGGCCTGCTGATTGCCGGCGTCGTGCTTTCCGCCGGGGGCTATGTTTTCTTTGGCTGGTTGTCCGATCGTATCGGGCGCAAGCCAGTCATGCTTGGCGGGATGATCGTGTCGGCCTTGCTGTACTTGCCCGGATTTCACGCACTCACTGCGTACGCGAATCCGGCGCTACAAGCTGCGCAGAGCAGGACGCCCGTTACAGTATTCGCAGATCCCGCGGACTGTCATGTTCAGTTCGATCTGTTAGGCCGCGGCACGTTCGACAGCTCTTGCGATGTCGTGAGGCGGATTCTCTCCGATGCCGGTGTCCCGTACCGGAATGTCGCCGCATCGCCGGGGTCGATGGCGCGGGTTGAAATCGGTGCACGCTCACTGATCAGCGCCCCTCTCGAGCGAGAGCAGCTTCGCGCACAGTTGCTCAGCGCGCTTTCTGCCGCGGGATATCCAGGTTCCGCCGCGCCGGAAGGCGTCCACAAAGCCGCTGTGCTCGCCATCCTTCTGCTGTTCATGGTGGCATCGACCGCGCTCTATGGTCCGCAGGCTGCGGCCCTCGTCGAGCTCTTCCCGCCGCGCGTGCGCTACACATCGCTCTCGGTGCCTTACAACATCGGGACGGGCTGGGTGGGTGGGCTCCTTCCCGTGAGTTCTTTTGCCATCGTTGCCGCGACCGGCAACATCTATTCCGGCCTCATCTATCCCCTGGCGTTCACGGTCGTGAGCATCGTCGCAACGTTGCTGCTGCTGCCGGAGACGCGCACATGACGCGAAGAGAATTGCTGGCAAAGATGGCTTCTGCTGGAGTCGCCGTGTCGTTGGGCGCCCAGGGCGCGACTCGCTCGGCGGCAAGGATTGTGGACGTGCACGCGCACTATTACCCACCGGTGCTGAAAGCGATGGGTATCCCCGGCCCGATGAATGCATGGAGCCTGCAGAGTCACCTGGATGAAATGGATGCGGCCGGAGTCACCCGCTCACTCTTCTCATTGACCACACCCGGCGTGGTCACAACGGGAGATCAGGGCCGCCGGCTGACGCGAGAGTCCAACGAGTACGCTGCGAAGACCTGCGGCGAGCAGGGCGGGAAGCTCGGATTTTTTACTTACGTTCAGCTGGACGATCCGGACGGCGCGCTGAAGGAGATCGAATACGGTCTCGATGTGCTGAAGGCGCAGGGTGTCGGGCTGTTCACGAGCTACGGCAATCACTGGCTCGGCGATCCGCAATTCGATCCGGTTTTCGCGGAGCTCGAGCGGCGCAAGGCGATCGTCTATGTCCACCCGACTGGCCCGATGTGCTGCAGCCGGCTGATCCCGGGGGTCCTCGACACGTTGATCGAATACGGCACCGACACCACGCGTGCGATCGCCAGCTACATCTACCGAGGCGCCGCGCGGCGCTTTCCGAACGTCCGGATGATCTGGAGCCACTCCGGAGGGACGATGCCGTATCTCATCGAGCGTTTCGATGGCGCGGACCGTTCCGACGCCGCCAAGGCCGAGGCACCGGAAGGTTTTCGCGCGGCGGCGTCGAAGTTCTTTTATGACATCGCGCAGGCATCGAACCCCGTTGCGACAAGGGCGTTGCGCAGCGTCGTCCCGGTGAATCACATCGTTTTCGGAACCGACTATCCGTTCCGGACACCACTCGAGCACGTCACCGCCCTGCAGGCCAGTGATGTGTTCAACAGAAGCGAGCTGCGTGGCATCTATCGCGCCAACGTCGAGCAGTTCCTGCCCGCACTCATGAGCTGATGACAATGATTATTTCTGCTGGAGAAGTTCCTATGTCCCCCAAGCCGAATCGATTGCGAGTAAGCGTGCTATGCGCGCTGGCGGGTCTTGCCGCGACGCTTCCGGCAGTGGCCCGCGACATCATGCTGATGAATCGTATCGGCCCATCGAAGATGGCGCTCTACGTCGCGAACGCCGACGGCTCAGGCGAGCGCAGGTTGTTGCCGCAGTCCACGGGGCTCGACTACGACGCGACTTTTTCCGCAGATGGCCGGTGGATCGTGTTCACGTCAGAGCGCGACGGCGAAGGGTCCGGGCAGGCCGACATCTGGCGGGTGCATCCCGACGGCACGGGCCTCGAACGTCTCACCAGCGACACTGCGATGGAGGACGCCGGTTCGCTTTCGCCCGACGGCAAGCAGCTGGTCTACGTTTCGACGCAAGGCGGCGCCCGGACCACGAACATCTGGGTGATGGACGTTGCGGGCCGCAAGGCCAAAAATCTCACCGGTGATGGCAATTCGACGCCGTCGCTTACGATGAACGGCAACTTCCGTCCGGCGTGGTCGCCCGACGGGCAGTGGCTCGCATTCAGCTCGGATCGCGGAGAGAAGTGGTCCGGAGCGGAAACGGGTGCCGGTGCGGGGCACTGGCAGCCGATCAGTCTCTACATCATGCGAGCCGACGGCACCGGTCTGCGTCGCCTCACCTCCACCACGCCAGCAGAAAGCGTCGGCTCGCCGAAGTGGTCCGCGGATGGCCGGAAGATCGTCGTGTACCAGCTGCCGACGCGCGACACGTTCTCGGCGCGCATGGATGGTTTCCCGGGCGTGCCGTTCGCAACGACCTCGCAGATCATGGAAGTGGATGTCGAGTCGGGGACGACGCGGGCGCTTTCGAACGGGCCAGGTCTCAAGACCAATCCGCAATACCTTCCCGACGGCAGCGTGGGCTTCCTCTACAAGACGGGCTCGAAGGACGCGCCGAGCGCGGGCATTGCGTACACCAACGGTTCGGCGGGGCCGCGCGGTGTCGTACGCAGTCCATCCTGGTCGCCGGACGGGCGCAGTGTCGTGTACTACAAACTCGATCTCACCAATCGGGCGCAGTACACGCCGCTCTATAGTTGGGACAGGAGCCGGGAATATCGTTACACGGACGTGTTCCCTGCGCTGTGTCCGAAATCTGGCCAGCTCGCACTCACCGATCTCGACTTTCCCTTCGGCAATGCGGCCGCTTCGGTGAGTGTGATGAACCCCGATGGCACGGCACGCAAGAAGCTGTTTCAAGGCAAGGACGGTGCCTCGCTCGTGCCGACGTGGTCGCCCGATTGCCAGTGGATCGCCTTCGGCTACGGCGTGTTCTTTGGCGGCCGGGGTTTCGCGCCGGCGCGGCTCCACATGGTGAAGGCTGATGGCTCGCAGGACAAGGAAGTGCTGAGCGGCAAGATGAACGTCGGTTTCCCGACGTGGAGCCCGGACGGAAAGACGATCGTATTTCGCGCGTGGGGTGACGAGGCCAGCAAGGAGGCACGGGGACTGCGTGCATTGAATCTGGCCGATCACTCGGTGAAGACGCTGACGACGGACTGGGACAATTTCCCGTTCTACTCGCCCAGCGGTGACCGCATCGTGTTCACGCGTCGCATGCCCGATACCGACTTCGAAGTGTTCACGATGAAGCCTGACGGGACGGACGTGAAGCGGCTCACCACCACGCGCGGGGCGGACGCACACGCGACGTGGTCGGACACCGGCAAGGAAATCTGGTTCGAAAGCTCCCGTACCGGATTCAAGGACGAAGCGGCGCTCTATGACACGTCACCGCAACCTTACGCGCAGGTGTTTCTCATGAACCGCGACGGGAGCAACGTGCGTCAGCTCACCGACAGCAGGTGGGAAGACTCCATGGGCGTTTATCTGAGGGGCAAGTGATGCACTGTTCGCGTCGACAAATGCTACAGATCACGGCGGGCGCAACGGCGGGGATGCTGGCCGGCCCCGGCGCTGCGCAGGTCATGTCGCGCGGCGACGCATTCAGTGCGCCGCCGGCAACTATCATCAATACCGAGCTGAAGAAGCTGTCCGACACGGCGTACGCGTTTCTTCAGCGTGAGGCGCCGGGCCAGAGCAATTTCTCGGTTTCAAACTTCGGCATCGTTGCAGGGCCTCGCAGCCTGCTCGCAATCGACGCAGGCGGCGGTCCCCAGCACGCACGTAATTTCATCGCTGCGGCAAGGCCGCTGGGAAAGCCGTTCGACCGCGTCGTCATCACGCATTTCCATCCCGACCACATCGTGGGGCTGACCCAGTTTCCGGCGGACATCGAGATCGTTGCGCAGGAGGAAACCCGCAAGCAGATGGCGGGTATGCGTGCCATGCCGACTCCGGCGTACTGGGCGACGAACCCCGCGTGGGGAAAGCCGGGGGACGTGAACCGGGTGATCGTCCCGACTGTCACCTTCCACGACCGCATGACCGTTTACTACGGCGACACGCAAGTCGACTTCGTATGGCCGGGTCGCGCGCACACATCCGGCGATGCGCTCGTGCTGCTGCCGAAGGAAAAGATCCTGTTCATGGGCGACATCGCCTTCTTCGGCGTCACTCCCCTCAACGGCTCCGGATTCATCGAGGACTGGATCAATGTCTGTGACCGCACGCTCGCGGACTCCGGTGTGGAGACTATCGTGCCGGGCCATGGGCCGGTCGGTGGCAAGGCGCAGCTGAAAGAGATGCGTGGCTACCTCGAGCTGCTATGGCGAGAGGGGCGAAAGAAGTTCGATGCCGGTCTCAGCGCAGGGCGAGCCGCCGCCGACATCGACCTCGGCCCGTACGCGAGCTGGACGGATGCGGACCGCATCGCCACGAACATGGCACGCGTGTACTCCGAATTCCGGGGTACGCTCGGTTTGCCGGCAGACCCCAACAGCGTCCGCCAGGCCGTGGCCGAGTTCAATGAACTGAAGGGCGGACGATGAGCGCAGAGACGCTATTTCCGGCGCGGCCGCAGGCCGTTCAGCCCCACGCTCACGACCACTCAGGAGGAACTGAATGAAACCTGTTTCAAGCAACGGCTGGATTCGCCTTGCGTGCCAGGCGGCGGCGGCGAGCATTGCGCTCTGCGCGGCCGTGGCGGCCTGGAGTGCCACCGCGGTGAAGAACCCACTTTACGGTGATCCGGCACACCCAAACATTTCAGGAATGTGGAATCCTGAATATGCGTACTTCGGGCCGCCGATCGGTGACGCGCCGAAGCCACCGCCAGGTCCCGGCGGCGCCGGGCAGGGTAAGCCATTTGTGATGCCGCCACCCCCGCCTATACCGCAACTCACTCCGCCGTATGCAAAGAGATATGCGCAGTGGCGCAGGAAGTTTGAAACCGGCGAGCAGGACCCGGACAGCGTCACGCGCTGTCTCGCGTTCGGGCTCGCGCGCTTCGGGACGATGCCGCTGGAGATCATCCAGACACCGGGGCAGGTCACTATGAATCTCGGTGTGCTTCACGATATCCGTCGAATCTACATGGACGGCATCGGCCACACGACTGGCGCGGACCCGAGCTTCAACGGGGATTCGGTAGGCCATTGGGAAGGCGACACGCTGGTTGTCGAAACCAACAATGTTCGCGCCGGCACTATCGACCGCGATGGCGTGCCTTATTCGGACCAGCTCACGGCGGTCGAGCGCATCCGGCTCGTGAGCCCGGCGCGGATGGAAATCGAGACGACACTGACCGACCCGGAAGCCTTCGTCACGCCTTTCGTAATCAAACGCGCCTACACGCCAATGCCGCCGGGTAGCCGCTTCGAGGAGTATCTCTGTGAAAACAACCGGGACCTGTAAAGTGGGCGTGAGCCGGACGGCGACTGTTGGCGCCGCGTTGCTGTTCCTCTTTGTGTCGGCAGCCTACGCGCACCACTCGTTCGCCATGTTCGACATGACCAAGACACTCAGCATGAAGGGCACGGTCAAAGAGTTGCAGTGGACCAATCCCCACGTATGGATCGAGATCACCGTCTCGGAAAAAAAGGGACCTGTGGACTATGCCTTCGAGGGCGCCGCGATCGCTGTGCTGAAGCGAGTCGGCTGGACGAAGGCCTCGGTGAAGGTGGGCGACGTCGTGACGGTGGTCGGTCATCCGTATAAGAACGGCCGCCCGGGCGGCAGCATCGATCACCTGATACTCCCCGATGGCCACAAGCTCGGTACCGGGGATGCGATCCCCGGCGCCTTGCGCGTCCCCGGCGTTCAGTAACCGGACAGAGGGCACCATGAGATCGAGAG
>JBDTUL010000075.1:0-16211 GCA_040007735.1 Gammaproteobacteria bacterium
CCAGGAGAAAGAAGTCGACCCGCGCACGCCCCTGGTAATCCCGAAGCTGCCGCGGCTCATTCCGCCGGCAGGTGAGCCAGGCGCAGTTCGGGAAACTGCCCGCCTGCTGGCCGACGCAGAGCGGCCTCTCATCATTGCCGATCGCGCAGCGCGGACGCCAATGGGTCTGCGGCTCATGATCGAACTCGCGGAGGCGCTGCAGGCAGCCGTGGTGGACGTGGGCGGGCGCATGAATTTTCCGTGGCGCCATCCGTTGAATCAGACGCGGCGCCGGGCTGAGCTCGCCGCCGACGCCGACGTGATTCTGGGGCTGGAGCTCACCGACTACTGGGGTGCCATTGGCGGGCGCAGTACGCCGGGCGTGAAGCGGATCAGCATCAGCTCCATCGACCTCTACATGAAATCCAACTACCAGGATTTCGAGCGCTTCACGCCTGTCGATCTCGCCATCGCCGCCGATGCCGAAGCAACTTTGCCACTGCTCGTGGAAGAAGTGAGGAAGCAGACCTCGGCGCGGCGCCGGGCATTTTTCAAAGCCCGCGGAGCCAGGCTGGCGCAGGATCACGCGGAGTCCCTGGCGCAGTCACGCAGCGCTGCCGCAGTCGGCTGGGATTCCCAGCCGATCACGACCGCGCGTCTTTGCGCGGAGCTCTACGAGCAGATCCGCAACGAGGACTGGGCGCTGTGCAATGGCACCGTCTTCCAGAACTATTGGCCGCAGCAACTGTGGTCTGCCAACCATCATCATCAATACATCGGCGATGCCGGCGCCTACGGATTGGGCTACCTGCCCGGCGCGTCGGTGGGCGCCGCTCTGGCGCATCGGAAGCACGGCAGGCTGCCCGTCGCGATCGGCGGCGACGGTGACTTGTTGTTCTCTCCCGCGGCGTTGTGGACAGCGGCGCACCACAAGATTCCTCTCTTATATCTGGTGCACAACAACCGCGCCTACCACCAAGAGATCATGTACGTGCAGTCGATGGCCGTGAAACGCCAGCGCGGCATCGACCGCGCACACATCGGCAATGCGATCACGGAGCCGAACGTCGATTTCGCAAAGCTTGCCGCCAGTCTCGGCATCTACAGCGAAGGGCCGATCACAGATCCCGGCGAGCTGGGTCCGGCGCTCGCGCGGGCTGTTGCCGTCGTCAAGCGCGGCGAGCCGGTCCTGGTCGATGTCATCTCACAGGGGCGTTAGATGCGAACAAAAATTATCGGCGCATCACTGCTGTTGGCCCTGATGGCCGTCGTGGCCTTCGCCGCCGAGCCGCAGGGCGACCCCGTCAAGGGCAAGCAATCGCTTCTCGCGTACGGCTGTTATGAATGCCACGGCACGACCGGGGCAGGTGGCGGTGTGGCCGGACCGAAGCTCGCACCCTACCCTCTGCCGCTAGCGGGGGTGATAGCCAAATTGCGTGCAGCTTCCGGGCGGATGCCGGTCTACACGCCTGCCTTGGTCACGGATTCGGAAGTAGCCGACATCGTCGCCTATTTGCAGAGCATTCCGAGCGGCAAGCCTGCCGAGAACATTCCATTGCTCAATCGTTAGGAGCCTGTCTGACTAATATGCACCGTAGCGAGGGCGCCACCCATCGAGCAGATTTCGGCGATCGTTTCGCGAGCATAGCGGGGACTATGTGCGCGAAACGATCGCTGAAAGATGCCGATGGGTGGCGGCCGCAGTAGATGCATACTTGTCAGACAGGCTCCTAACCACCCGACGTCTCAATACAACTTCCAGAGGATCAAACCTTGAAAAGCTTCGCTACAGCGGCGATCACCGCCGGTGTTACCGGAATTCTCGGCGCTCATTCGGCATTCGCAGCATCACCCGGCGCATCCGGTACGAGTGGCGCCGACAATCAGCTCCAGGAAGTGGTGATCACTGCGCAGTTCCGCGAGCAAAGTGCCCAGAGCACGCCGATCGCCATCACTGCGCTTTCGGGACAGCAATTGGATGAACGCTCGATAGCGAGTGTTACCGATCTCAATGCGATCGCTCCGAATGTGAACGTCAGCGCAGGCACCACCACCAACGGGCCGGTTGCGCAGATATTCATCCGCGGCATCGGTCAAAGCGACGGCCACCCGGGACTGGAGCCCGGCGTCGGACTGTATGTCGATGATGTCTATCGCGGGCTCATGTTGGGCTCGGAAATGGACCTGACGGATCTGGAGCGGATCGAAGTGCTGCGCGGCCCGCAGGGCACGCTCTCCGGCAAGAACTCCATCGGCGGGTCCATCAAGCTGTATTCCAAGAAGCCCAACGACGACACGGACGGCTACGCGGAAGCCGCTTACGGCTCATTCAATCGGATCAACCTGCGCGCCGGCGCAAACTTTACGCTGGTGCCGGACAAGCTGTACGCACGGGTTTCCGGCACATCGAAGTCGGCCGACGGCTACATGGACCGTCTCGATTACGGGTGCGTGAATCCGAGTTCATCCGGCCTCTACCAGGGAGGGGTGGGGCGCGGGTGCAAGATCGGCACGGAGGGAGGCCAGAACCTGCACGCGGCGCGCGTCGCGTTGCGCTGGATACCCAACGACAGCATCGAGAACAATCTCATCGGCAGCGTCACAGCCGACCACTCCGAGGTGCCAGCGCTCAAGCTGATCTCTTCCAACAACCAACAAAAATTTCCGAACGGACAGCCGTTCGTTCCCGGTGGCGGTTCGCAGTTCATTACCGGGCCGACTTCGTACACCACCTATGCAACGTACACCGTTTTGGGTTTCACGGACCCTGCGATCTATAACGGTCGGCCCGGTGCCGGCACGCACGGCGCGGTGTCGCTGCCGACCACCAACCCAACCGACTTCTACGGTGTCTCCGATACACTCACGTGGAAGCTTTCCGAGAAATACTCGTTCACGGCCATCACGGGTTACCTGCGGTACAAGGGAGCGTTCTCGAGCGAGATCGGTGACTCTCCCTACCCGACCCAGTCTTTGGATGACACCTGGTCGGAGCGTCAGTTTACGGAGGAGCTGCGTCTGAACGGCAGCTCGTTCGAGCGGCTCGACTGGACGGTCGGCGCCTATTACTACCAGGAGCATGCCCTGTTCGGCGGATTGAAGCTGCTGTCGCCGGGGCTTGCCGCGGAGAGTCTGTTTGTCGGCAACGATCCGATCAGCTCGAAGAGCAAGTCGGGCTTCCTGCACGGCGTGTTCCACGCGACCGACGCACTCAGCGTGATCGCCGGCCTGCGCTACACCTCCGAGTCCAAGGACTACACGTTCCAACGCCTCAATCCGTATGACACGTCCTTCCCCAGCTACACGCCGGTAGGGCCGCTGAACAATACGACCGGTTCGTATTCCGGCAGTCATACGGACTACCGCGCGGGCCTGCAATACGAGTGGACACCGGCGATCATGACGTACGCGCAGTACTCCACCGGGTTCCGGGGCGGCGGTGTCAACCCGCGTCCTTTCATTCCCGCACAGGAGGTGCCGTTCAAGCCCGAAACCCTGCGCTCCGCGGAAATCGGCTTCAAGAGCTATCTGTTCGATCGCAGTCTGCTGCTGAACGTCTCGGCCTTCTACAGCAAGTACGGCGATATGCTGTTCACCAACTCGAGTGCGACAGTCGTGAATGGGGTGCTCTTGAGTGCCTTGAACCTGACACCCGTGAACGTCGGTTCCTCCGACATCAAGGGAGCCGAGGTGGAGTTTCAGTGGCGGCCGACCGGGGAACTCGCGATCGACGCTTCCGCCAGCTATCTGAACTTCAAGCTGACGTCCATCAACCAGTCCGCCGCGACGATCGCCGGCGTGACGCTCGATACCAAAGAGCCGTACGCGCCGGAGCGAAGGGGCGGTCTTGGCGTCCAGTACACTTTCAGGGTGGCGTCGCTGGGCTCGCTGATTCCGCGCCTGGATGCGCAATATCAGTCGTCCTTCTACACGGACATCACCAACACTGCGCTCGGCAACGTGTCGGGCCGCACGTTGATGAATGCCCACCTGACCTGGCGCTCCGATAAGGGCGACTGGGAAGGTGCGTTGGGCGTGACCAACCTCACGGACAAGTTCTACTACATCAACAAGGTCAACGCGGTGGCTCCCACCTTCATCGCACAGGGCCAGCCCGGCGCTCCGCGCCAATATCTGGTCACCGTGCGCAGGAGCTTCTGAGCGCGAGTTGATGCATGTCGGCGCCTGAGGTACGAGCAATACGCGTCGGGGCGTAGTGTCCCCGGCCGTGCCCGTCCAGTCCGGGCTTTGCTACTACGACACGCAACGTTGCTTGGACCTGGTCACACCATGTCCCGTGCCATGGCAATTTGAGTTCATTTTCGTAGCCACCGCAGACGGCCGCACGCTTACTCGCAAACGACCCGACTTGGGGGACATAGGGCGCTCTCCAGCAGAAATAGCTGCCCCGCTACGAAGCAGGCTCAGCGACTTCGGCGGTGATCCTCAAGGCTTGAGCACGACGCGCTGGTCTATGGCGCCAAAGACGCTCGAGCCCTCGCCATCGAGCATCTCGATACGAACACGGTCCCCGAACCGCATGTACTCGGTGACGACCTTGCCCTCGTCCGCCAGCTCGATGGCACGCCGCTCGGCGATGCATGCCGAGCCCACCGCGCGATAGTCTGAATTGGAAACGGTGCCCGAGCCGATGATGGTTCCGGCACTGAGGTTGCGGGAGTAGGCAGCGTGCGCGATCAGGTCGTGAAATCCGAATCCCATTGCACCGCCGTCCGGATGTCCGAACTCACGCTCGTTCCACTTCACCCGCACCGGAAGATGTACTCGACCCTCCTTCCAGGCCGGACCCAGCTCATCAGGTGTTACCGCCACGGGGCTGAAGCTCGTGGCGGGCTTCGCATGCACCCAGCCGAACCCCGTTTTCATCTCGAGCCTTGCGAGGGATCGCAGGCTCGCGTCGTTGACAAGCATGATGAGCTTGACGTGCCCGAGCGCCGCCACGGCCGGCGTGCCCATGGGCACGCGATCCACGACGACGGCGATCTCCGCCTCGAAGTCGATGCCGTCGGCTTCCGAGGGCAGCGGCATGTCCTGGCAAGGGCCGAGGAAATCGTCAGACCCGCCCTGGTACATCAACGGGCGGGTGAGCTTGCCCTCGATCGGCGCGTGCCCGAACGCGCGCTCCATCAGCTCGCCGTGGCTCTGAAACGCGGAGGCATCGAGCCATTGCCAGGTTCTCGGCAGCGGCGCAGCGAGATTGCATCCCGCGAAATCGAAAGCGCCATCGGCAATGCCGCTGTTTAGCGCCGAGGACAATGCCTGCAGGCGCGGTTCGCTCTCTTGCCACGATTCCAGCGCCAACCGCAGGCTGTTCACGGCTCCGAGGACACGCATCGCCCGACTCAAGTCACGGGACACTACGAGCAGCTGACCGTCGGGCGTGCCGTCGCGCTGGGTGGCAAGTTTCATGGGCGGCGATCATAGCCACGCCTTCCGGGAACCGCCGCAACGATTTCGCCGATGCCACGTATCGACGCGGACGATGAGTCTGTACAACGCGGCGGCCGGCTCCTAGGCTGAGGGAATGGGTGAAGCTCACCACGCACAACGGCACGCATCTCGATGCGCCGTGGCACTGCCACTCGACCATGAACAAAGGCGAACGCTCGATGACGATCGACGAAGTGCCCCTCGAATGGTGCTTTCAGCCGGCCGTCGAGCGCGACTTCAGGGATCGGCCTGAGCGCTACGCTTCTGCCGGCTGGACGCGCGCGGCAGCCATATTCGACGACGCACTGCTGGAAACACGCCCATGCACTTCGAACAACTCGACCTGAACCTGCTCGTGGCGCTCGATGCGCTGCTCGCCGAGCGCAGTATTACGGCCGCGGGTGTGCGCGTACACCTCACGCAATCAGCCATGAGCGGTGCGTTATCCCGCCTGCGCGAGTTCTTCAACGACGAGCTCCTGACGCAGATCGGGCGGAAAATGGTGCCCACGCCGCTGGGCGAGAGCCTTGCAGATCCGGTGCGCCAGATTCTCTTGCAGGTGAAGGCCACTATCAACGCAACGCCCGTATTCGACCCTTCGACCTCGACACGCCATTTCTCCATCATGATGTCCGACTACGTCGACACCGTACTGATGTGCGAGGTTTTGCGGCGCGCCGAGACCGCAGCCCCGCGGGTTCGTTTCAACCTTGTGTCGAACGACATCGGCAATCCCACGGAATTCCTGGAACGCGCCGATATCGACATGCTCGTCATGCCGACTGAATATCTATCGGATAACCACCCGCACCTGGATCTCTATACCGAAGACTACGCCTGCGTCGTCTGGAGCGAGAACAAGATAGTCGCAGACGTGCTCACGAAGGAGCAATACCTCGAACTGGGTCACGTGGTGTTGCAGTTCGCGCGCGGACGCATTCCGGTTCAGGATGAGTTGTTCCTCACGAAGCTCGGTGTCACACGCCGGATCGAAGTGCTCGCGATGAACTTCAACTCAGTCCCGCAGCACATCGTCGGGTCCGGGCGCATCGCCACGATTCACCGGCGACTGGCGGAGCACTACGCGCGCTTTCTGCCCTTGCGAATCCTGGAGCCGCCGTATGATCTGCCCTCGCTGACCGAAGCCGTGCAATGGCACAGCATCCTCGACCGGGACGCAGGTAATCGCTGGCTACGCACGTTGCTCAAGCAGGTTGCGAGCGACGTTCGCGGGTAGCCTTGCCGATTAGTGCATCACGAGTGCGCAGAGCTCGGAAGGACTCGTGACGTTCAGGCGCTGATACGCCCGCTGCCGGTAAGTCAGAACCGATGTCCGTCCGATTCCAAGTTCCCGAGCCGTAGCCTCGACGGTCAGGCCGAGGGCTGCGCGGGCGCACACCTCGCGTTCGCGGCGCGTGAGCGTGCTGTATCGATTCGCGAACCGCTTCTCGAGCTGCGCAGCCGTGGGGGGCGGAAGCGAAGATTGCCGCTGCCGATTCAATGGGAGCATTGGCAGAACGAGGCAGGCCAGCCCGATCAGCGAGCCGAGCTCCTCGTCCGCGCAACACCCATCGGAGCTGTGGCGCGCAACGTTGATCACACGCCAGGCGTCCACACCGCGCTGGATGACGGAAATACGTTCCACGATTCCCGCGTCGTCGAAGAAGCGGCGGCGAAAGCCAGGCGAATCGATGTCTGAAGGGCCAATACGTAGCACGGCTACGTCGCTTCGCCCCGGCGCCGCGCGATATGCGTCGCATACCGGATCGAGCCTCAGATACCACCTCGTGTACGCAGGGAACAGCTCCACGAGCCCGGGCTCACCATGAAAATATTGCAGGCAGCTGTTGTGCCGATCGGTTGCTTCGAACAGATAGATGCGTCGCGCGCCCGCCGTCACGGACATCACCGAATCCCGCACGGTCGGGCCGAACTGATCGGTTCCGATCGCGGCCAGGAGCCGTTCGTAGACCGCGCCTATCGTCGTGGGCGCCCGCCAATCTTTGATTTGCCTCAGGTTCGACACGGTTTCCCCCTCACGAGCCACAGGTGCACGAAAACGGCTGCACGTCGCATGGTGCTCGCTTTCGCGCGCGCCGTCTCGCTGCTCGTGCGATCGCGCTGTCCTGTGGCAAGAGGACAGAGGCCGCCGCCGGCGGCGCTAGATTGTGGGTTCAAACGTAAGCAAGCAGGAGGGGCGGATGCTCGCCGGAAACAAGGTCATCATCACGGTCGCGATCAACGGCGGCATGCAACACGATCGCGACGGCGCGGTCATCCCGAAACAGCCGGCCGAAATAGGTGAAGCGGCCGCCCGCTGCCACGAAGCGGGTGCCGCCATGATTCATGTCCACGCGCGCGATGCGCAGGGCAAGAACACCGGGGATCGCAAGGTCTATGCGCAGATCATCCGCGAAATCCGCGCCCGCTCGCCGATTCTGATCCAGACGACAAACGGCATCGGCATTCGGCGTGACGCCGCCACGGGCCAGTTCATCTGGCCCACCGACGCCGAGCGCCTCGGGTTGCTCGACCTCGACCCCCAGCAGGACCTGTTCGGGATCGCCGCGGGATCGGCCGATTTCCACAACCCGGAGGGCGGCTATCCGGAGGAGACGCCGTATGTGAACTCTCCCGCCCTGCTGAAGAAGACAATCGAGGCGGTGTACGCAAAAGGCTCCGCGCTCGAGTATGAAGTGGTGGAGGCCAGCTCGCTCCACCGGCTGCTCCGCTACGCCGAAGACGGCCTGTTCGACCGCCACCGCGCCAACATGTGGCTGCTGCATGGTGGCGGGTTTGGCTCGACGCCGCCGATCGCCCGCAACGTGCTGTTCGCCATCGATGAAGGCCTGCGCCTGTTCCCGAAAGCGATCTGGGGCGTCACCGCGACGGGGCGAGATATGTTTCGCATCGTGACCCTCGGACTTTCGCTCGGCTGCGACCTCGTGCGGGTCGGCTTTGAAGATGGCATTCACCTGCCTGATGGCCGCGTCGCGCGCGACAACAGCGAGATGGTGCGCGCCGCGGCTGCCATCGCTGCGATCTACCGCCTGAGGCCTGCGACGGTGGCGGAGGCACGCGCGCGGTTCGGAATCTAGTGCAGCCGTGGCACGCCAGATCGTCGCGGTCGCAAGCCACTTCCTCCTCGATCGGCGAGCAGAGTGGGACGAGGGCTACGTTCTGGTCGGCCCCGACGACATTGCCAGCGGTAAGTTCGATCCCGTGGCGAAGGCCATCGAGGTAGTCGTCACCACGGGTGACGCGCTCGACCCGCGTCTGCTCGACGCGCTGCCCAACCTCAAACTCGTCGCGTGTTTCTCGACGGGATACGCCGGAATCGATTTGCGTCGGCTGCGAGCGCGTGGCGTAGCGCTCACTACGGCGGCGGGCGTCAACGCACACGACGTTGCCGACCATGCGATCGCCCTGATGCTGGCCTGGTGGCACGGCATTCCACGCGCGGATCGAAATGTGCGCGGGGGGACGTGGAAAGAAGGCCTTATCCCGCGGCCCTCTCTCAGGGGCAGGCGAGCCGGCATTGTGGGCCTCGGCCGCATCGGACTCGAGATTGCGCGGCGGGCCGCGGTGCTCGGCCTCTCGGTGGGATGGTGGGGGCCACGAGGGAAGCCCGCCGCCACCTACCCACGCGCGGAGAGCCTCCTTGCGCTCGCGCGCGACAGCGACATTCTTCTGCTTGCCACGCGAGCGACGCCCGACAATGCCGCGCAGATAAACGATGAAGTCCTGGCGGCCCTCGGCGCAAACGGATTGCTGGTCAACGTCTCACGCGGATTACTTGTGGATGAAGCCGCGCTCATCCGCGCTCTCGACGCCGGCATCATTGCAGGCGCGGCGCTCGACGTATTCGCTGAGGAGCCGGCCAGCGCTCAGACCTGGAGTCGCTTCGAAAACGTGGTGCTAACGCCGCACATCGCGGGATATACAAGCGACGCGGGTGTCGCCATGTTCGGGCAGCTACGGGAGAACATACGACGTTATTTCGCGCGCGAACCGCTGCTGAGGCCCGCCACGACACACTCTGAGTAAGCGCTCGTCTATTCGTCGAAGCCGGGAGATGTCGTCTTGAGCATGCGCACGAGCGCGTTCCACTCGCGATCGATGACCGCACCCCCGCCCTCGAACGCGCGGGCCATCGCCCGGCAATGAGCCTGATCCGGACGCACGATCTCCGAGGCTGCGTCCCTGCATTGGGAAAGGGTAGCAACTTGCATTCGACAGGCTCGCTCGAGGTAATACATCCGCGAGAAACATTCCCTGACGGATGTACCCACCACGAGCGGCCCGTGATTGCGCAGCATGAGTACGTCGCCATTGCTCAGCGCACGGGGCAGGGCAAGACGCTTCTCAGCGGTTTCGAAGGTGCCACAGTAGTCGAGATAGCCCACCTTGCCGTAGAACCGCAGCGCATGCTGGCTGAGCGGCAACAGCCCCTCACGATAGTTCGCGACCGCGATGGTGGCCTCCGTATGGGCATGCATCACGCAGACGGCACTGGCATTCCCCATATGGATCGCACTGTGAATGCAGAAGCCGCCCAGGCTGATGCCAAGACCTGTGGGGTCGGAAATGATCCCGCCTTCCACGTCGCACTTCACCATGCTCGAAGCCCGCGCTTCGCGAAAGAGGTGTCCGTAGGGCAGTTGCAGGAACCGTTCTTTCTCGCCAGGTACACAGACCGAGATGTGAGTGTGGATGAGATCGGTGATCCCGAGCCAGTCGAACAGCCTGTAGGCGACGGCGAGTTCGATGCGCACCGCCTGCTCTTCGGCGGAACAGGCAACCCGGCCGGGAGTGCCGGACAATGAAGGCATGAGGTTCGTCATAGCTCGAGTTTTGCGCCCAGCTAAAGCCGCCGCAGAAGTGCCATCGCGCCCAAGGCAGGCGACCGGCCACGTTCAATCGCCAAAGTTGTACGTGGCACGCAGGCCATACGTGCGCGGCGGTTGCAGGTTGATGCCCACCACGCCGTTCGCGGCGTAGCTCGTATTCACGGTCGCGTTCGAGATCGTCACGGCATCGGTCACGTTGTTCACATAAGCCTTCAGGGTGAATCGATCGTCCGGCGTCACGTAACTGAGCCCCAGGTCGAGTCGCGTCGTGCCGGTCGTTTCAGTTTCGGGAATGTAAGACACGTCGGCCTGGAAGGCGGTCTCATAGCGCGCCAGGGCTTCGGCAACCACCCGGCCGCCGTTCGGCAGCGGCACTGTCTGCTCGAGGCTGCCGATGAGCGTCCAGCGTGGCGAACGCGTCGGCGTGTTGCCGGCACAGTTCACGGTGAACTGCCCGGCGCCCACGGGAGTGGTCACACAGCTCGAAGTAGCCGACGGTGGCGCGATGGTCAGGTAATTGAACTCATCGTATCGGGCCTGCAGATGCTGAACCTGGGCACCAACGCGCGTGTTCGGTGTCGCGAGGAAGTCGCCTTCCAGCTCAAAACCGTAGGCGTGAGACTTGCCCGCATTCTCGGTGACGAGCGTTGCCGAAACACCGACCAGTTTCACGAATGAGATCTGCTGATCCTTGTAGTCGAGGTAGAAGGCTTCCGCATTCAGCTGCAGACGGTTGTCGAGCAGGCGGTTCTTCGAACCCACAACGTAGGACGTAACACTCTCCGGCTCATAGGTCTGTGCATTGATCGGGCCGTAGAAGAAGCCGCCGGCCTTGAAGCCGGTGCTCGCATTCGCGTAGAGCAGGCTGCGCGGTGCGACGTCATATTCCACGCCTCCCTTCCAGTTCACACGATCCCAGTTGCGCGAACCGACAACCGTGCTGACCGGAGCACCTATCGGGTCTGCCGGGAACACCGGGTCGGGCCCGACTGTGTTGGCGAGCGTGTAGCGTCGGCTATTGCTGCTCTTCTCTTCGTAGGTATAGCGAGCGCCGCCTGTCAACCGTAACTTTTCCGTCAAACTGTAGGTCAGCTGCGAGAACAGCGCGCCGGTCCAGCCACTGAGGTTAGTGCGCTGGTCGCTGAAATTACGGCGCTGGCCGTTCTCGCTGTGCGCGATTGCGCGCATGCCGGTGTCGAGGTAGTAAGCGCCGAAGACATACTGCAACGGGCCCGTGCTCGCCGACGCAAGACGCAGCTCCGCCGAGGTTTGCGTTGGGTGCTGTTCTTCCTGCAGCAGCCAGCTCGTGCCGGTACCAAGATATTCGTTGTCGGATTTCCGATAGCCGCCGACGAAGCTGACCGTACCCAACCCCGCCGTCCAGTCGACGTTGAGGCCGGCGCCGTAGTAATCACCATCGACAAAGCCGTTTTTTGTTTGTGCGGCGAGGCCAAAGGGAACGTATTGATCCGGCAGACCCGACACGGCGGTGTATCGATCACTCGAAACAAAGCACGCATTGCCAGGGCGCCCCAGCAGCGCGCAGGATTTTCGTATCGTTGCGCCCGGCCCCTTGCCGCCCTGATGCGCGAAATCGCCCGACAGCAGTACCGAGAGGGCGTCACTCGGCTGGTACAGCAGTGAGGCACGTGCCGCCTCGCCCTCCTCGTCACTCGTTCCGTCGCTCATGTATCCATCACGGCGGACACGTTGCCCGGCGACGCGCAGCGCGAACGTATCGGACAGCGGCACGTTGATCATGCCGCCGAGGTTGAGGCGATCGTAGTTGCCGACCTCCGCGGAGGCATTCGCATCGAACGTGAACTTCGGCCGGCTCGGAATGATGTTGATCGCGCCCGCCGTCGCGTTACGACCGTAGAGTGTTCCCTGTGGCCCCTTCAGGATCTCGACGCGCTCGAGGTCGTAGTACAGGCCGTGCATCACGGTCGGCGTCGCAAGATAAACACCGTTGATGTTCGCCGCGACCGCCGGATCGGAGAAGGCATTGCCACTGAGCGCGCTCACCGAGCGGACGGAGAACGTCGCGTAGGGCCCGGCGGACGGGCTCACCTGCAGGCCCGCGGTGAGCGTGCTGAGCTGCTCGGTCTGGCTGATGCCGCGACTCTCCAGTTGTCTTCCGGAAACCGCAGTGATGGCGAGTGCGGCCTTCTGCACGTCTTCAGAGCGCCGCTGCGCAGTGACGATGACGGCCGGCAGGCTGTCGGGAGAATCCTGTGTTTCCGCAGCCACACCGGGGCCTGCGTTCTGTGCCCCTGCTGGCATGATCGCGAGCGTCTGCAAAGCGATCAAAGTAACGCCGATCTTCTGTGTCGACTTCATCGAGCCCCTCTCCCGATTGACGATTTCTATCGCACTAAAGTAAGCAAAAGTACCCAGGGAGCGTGTCCACGGCGCAGAGGACAGAAATCCGCGTCCTCTTCCCAGGGGACAGGCGCGACCGCCAGATGAGTTACAAGCTCGACGATGCCTTCGGCGGACACGCAATTCACCAGATCGGGATCGGTCGTCCTGATCGGCATCTGTGCGCTCGTCTATTTCCTCGATGGCCTGATCCACTCGATCCTCGGGCCGCTCGCGCCCGAGATTGCGCAGTCGCTACAACTCACCAATACGCAACTGGGGCCGATTTTTTCCGCGAACCTGATTGGCCAGTGTATCGGGCTCGTGCTGCTGCCCCTTCTCGGCAACCGCACCGGGCAAAGAACGATCGTGCTCGTGGCGCTCATCGGCTTCGGGATCGCCCAGTGCGCCACGGCCGTGTCGGACAGCGCAACGGCGCTGTTCGCATGGCGCCTCATCACTGGCGTGTTCCTTGGCGGCTGCCTGCCCAGTTGCCTCGCCCTCGTCGCCGCCGCCGCACCCGCCAGCAGACGCGGATTCGCGATCATGGTGCTCTTCACCGGCTATGGACTCGGCGCCACAGTCGCGGGGCTCATCGCCAGCGGCTTCTCCGGCATCGGCGGCTGGCGGATGTCGATGGTGGCGGTGGGCGCCGCGTGTCTCATCAGCGCGATTTTCGCCTGGATCTGGCTAAAGGAGACCCCTTCGAGCGAACGCGGTGCGCCTGCGCCAACGGGCGAGCGCCCGGCCAGGCGCAGCGCGCTGCTGGTTTTTTCTCAGCGCTATCTCGTCGGCACGCTGATGCTGTGGCTGCTGTTCATCTCGATGCTGACGATCAGCTATTGCCTCAATTCCTGGCTGCCGATCATGCTCGTCGATGTCGGACGCGACCCGAAATTCGCGGCGCTGTCCGTATCGATCTTCTCGCTGGGTGGAATCGTATCCGCGCTCGGCGTCGGCCTGCTGATCGATCGATTCGGCGCCATGCGAACGCTGATCTCGTTTCTTGCGGTCTCCATCATGTTGTTCCTGGTCATCGGGAAGGTGCTGGCGTCCGCCTCCGCCACGACACTCATGTTGTTACTGGCCGCTTGCGGCTTTTTCGTTCTTGGCGCATACGGTGGCGTGAACGTCGTGCTGGCGAGCTTCTATCCGGATGATCTGCGGGCAGTGGGTATCGGCTGGACAAAGAGCGTTGGCCGCCTGGGAACGCTGATCGCGCCGGTGCTGGTCGGACTCGCGTTGAGCGCCGGCGTGCCGGAGACTTCGATCATGTCCCTGTTCGCGCTGCCGACGCGTCTTGCGGTTGTGTCCCTGATCGTCATCGCCGTGGTCCACCGGACATCGCGCGGCTGACACAGCGGGCGACATCGCCTCCCGATCTGTGCATATAGCAGGCATCACGCCTCACCCTGACAATCCATGGATGACGCAGATCGCGCGCAACGTCACGGAGGTCAGCGAGGCTTTCTTTGCGGCAAGCGATATCTGCAGACGACTCAGCCGGCCGCCCCGAGCGCAGCCCGTAGATATAGGAGCCATTTATATCCGGCATTACTGTACTTGCCTTTCGTCAGGTGCGCGCATGCGTCTGCCGCAATCCACATGGAACAGCTCCCTGAATTGATCATAGGCGAGCAGGCCGAGCCCGTGTGCGCGAGACCTCCCCCGAGGCCAACTTTTCACCTCTCAATTCATTACCGTGGCGCTGAACGGCTTGAGGGTTTCTTCACCGCGGCGAGCCAGCGCAGCTGGCAGCAGGCTTCTCGACGATCAGTTCCACCTCGATGAGAAACTCGGGCCGATAGAGTCTGCGCACCTCTATCCAGCTCGATGCCGGCGGAGCACATTGACTGAAAAAGGCCGCGCGAACGTCGGCCGCCGCGACAAGCGCATCCATGTCGACCGTGTAGACCGTCTCCTTGACGACGTGTTCAGGCGCGGCCCCCACTCTGGCAAGCAATTCGCAAAGCTCTGTGTAGACGGTGCGGACCTGCTCTGCCATGGAGGCGCCGCCTTTGAGCGCACCATTTTCGTCCATAGCAGCCGACCCCGAGAAGAACACGTACGATCCCGAGTCCACGATCTGCGAAAATCCGAAGTGCTTTTCGAGCGCGGGCCGAATATTGATTACCTGGTCTAAGCGAGCCATGTGTATCCCCTCTCTTCAGTGATGCGCAAAGCGGCCGCGCCCCATGATGCGGTCCATTCCGTCTGCATCGAGCGAGGACAACGCCTTGATGTCCTCGGGGAGAAAACGCTCTCCGGACGTCAGGCCGGCAACGACTTCGGTCCTGGCGCCGAGACACTCATACCAACGACGCAAGGCAGGGTAACGCTCGAGGGCATGCGAGCCCTCTGCGACAGCCAGGCATGGGAACTGAGTCGTAGCCGCCCGCACCCAGGGATACGTTGCGATGTCCGCAATCGAGTAGTGCGGCCCGCCGAGGTAGGCCTCCACTTCGAGCCGCCTCTCGAGCACCGTGAGGATTCGCCTCAGCTCACTTGTGTAGCGCTCCAGGCCATAGTCGCTCCCGGCGGGCGCGTAGCGCGCGAAGTGCAAATACTGCCCGAACATCGGCCCTACCGACGCGAGCTGAATGACGAGCCACTGGATGGTTAGAGCCCGTGCCGCGCCCTCTGTTGGCAGAAGCCGCCCCGCCTTCTCTGCGAGATAGAGCAGAATCGCGCCACTCTCGCACAAGGAGAGTGCCGCGCCACCGGGCCCATCGTCGTCGTGGATAGCAGGAACCTTGTTGTTCGGACTGATCTTCAGGAAGTCGTCGGCAAACTGCTCCCCTGCGAACAGGTTGACGTACCGCATTTGATAGTCGAGCCCGCTTTCCTCGAGCATTATCGTGACTTTTAGGATGTTGGGACTGCTCATGCCGTAGAGAGTGATCATGCGCTACGGGCTTTGACTACGCCGGCTCGCCGGTCTGCTTGTACTTGCCGGCGATAATGGCATCCGTGAGCTTGCTGAAGTCTCCCGTCATGTTCTTTGGGTCCATGCGATAGGAAATCAGGCGGTAAAGGGCGCCATCCTTTATTTCCCAGAAGTTGATCTCACAAAACAGCGACTCCTCACCGGTTTCCAGATCGATCTCCTGGCTCTCCATCTCCGTCACCACCTGGTTTCCCATGCGGATGATGTTTCGGAACCGCACCCTGTTATCCGGCATTCGTTCAAACCAGGGAGCACACACTTTGACGATGGTGTCCCGGCCTCTTACCTGGAATGCCTTCGGCCCGCGAAGGTCATAGATAACGTCCGGGTGCAGGGCGGCGCCGCATCGTTCGGGATCCTTGCGGTTCCAATAGAACATGCGATCGAACACGGGACCGAGAAAATCTTGGCTGTCGCTCATACGGGCACCCATTCAATAGAAGTACTGTGGATCGAACACATAGCTTGTGATCTTCCGAATCTTCCCGTCAGTGACGAAAAACACGTGAGCTTCGTCGGTCGGTGCGGCGCCCGACTTGCCGCGACCGAGCTGCTCGCGCTCGAGCGCCACCGCGACCTGTGGCCCGTCGACGACAATCCGCCGTATGTTCAGGAAGTCCTTG
>JBDTUL010000076.1:0-16067 GCA_040007735.1 Gammaproteobacteria bacterium
CGAGGACCACGCCCAGCACTGTCATCGCGACTCCCGCGATGTTGCGCCGGATGCCGGCACCGCGCGACGAGATCACGACATCTTGTAACGCCGCGATCGGAGGTACCCGAGACGCCCGTATTGCCGGTGCCACCGCGGAGATGGGAGGCTATCAATACCGCTTCGTGAGCCTCGTGCCGAACGAGGGCCCGAATTACAGTGGGGTGCGAGGCGAGTTCATCGTCAGTCGCGACGGTAAGCCCGTTATGACGCTACATCCTGAGAAACGTCAGTACTGGGTTCAACGCTCGGTGCAGACGGAAGCCGGCATCGGCACCCATTGGGGCTCGAACGTTCTGATCGCGCTGGGTGAAGATCTCGGGGCGGGAAAGTGGAGCGTGCGTCTGCAAGTGCGGCCCCTGGTGAACTACGTTTGGATCGCAGCCTTCATCATGGCGCTCGGCGGCGCCGTCGCCGCGTCCGACAAGCGCTATCGATTGGCTCGAGCGTCCGACGCCGTACCGGCCGCCGGCACCGCGGCGATTGAAGGCAAGGCCGGATGAACAAGTTCCTGCTGCCCCTCGCTGCATTCGTGCTGCTGGCGGTCGTGCTCGGCATTGGCATCAAACGCTCGCCGGAGAAGAGCGTCATCGCCTCGGTGCTCATCGGCCGGCCGGCTCCCGAGTTCAACTTGCCAAGTCTTACGGACCCGACTACGAAGGTGAGCACCAGCGCGCTGCGCGGCAAGCCTTACGTGCTGAATGTGTGGGGCACGTGGTGCGTGGAGTGCCGCGCCGAGCACTCATCCCTCCTCGAACTTCAGAAGCTCGGCGAAGTGCCTATCATCGGCCTGAACTGGAAAGACGATGAAGCGCAGGCGCTCAGCTGGTTGTCGGAGCTGGGCAACCCCTATGCGCAGATTGCGGTGGACAAGGAAGGGCGCACCGCCATCGACTGGGGCGTGTACGGCGCACCGGAATCGTTTCTCATCGATGCAAAAGGAATCGTCATTCACAAACATGTTGGCGCCATGACCCTCGAAGTCTGGCGGCGTGATTTCCTGCCTCGATTGACCGGCCGGGCCGCGGGCGCCACATGATGCGCACGCTACTCATCGCCGTGGCCCTGGTGATGCTGGCGCAAGTGGCTCACGCCATCGACACCACCACGCTTCCAGAGCCCGCACTTCAAGAGCGTTACCTGAAGCTCACACACGAGCTGCGATGCATGCAGTGTCAGAACGAAAGCATCGCGGACTCCCCGGTCGATCTCGCGGCGGATCTGCGGCGCGAAGTGCGCGACCTGCTCATCGCCGGCAAGACCGATGACGACGTGCGCGACTACATGGTGGCCCGCTACGGCGAGTTCATTCTGTTCCGTCCCCGATTTTCGACGCGCAACATCTGGCTCTGGTTCGGCCCGGCTTTCCTGCTGGCCGTGGGCGCGTTCATCGCGTTCCGCATCGTGAAACAGCGTTCGGCGCTGGTTGCCCAGGACGATCAACCTGTCGAAGAGGAAACGGGCCGCTGATGACCACGTTTATCCTGCTTGCGATCGCATTGACGATCGCCGCTGTCGGCGTGGTCGTCATTCCGCTGGTGAAGCGGAACGCTTCCGCGCCTAACCCCGCCATCTGGGCGGCGTTCGGCGCCACAGGCGTGCTCATCTTCGGCGCTGTTGCGCTGTATGCGGTGTGGAGCAATTGGTCTTGGCGCGCGCCCCCTGCAGGCGACTCACCGCAGGGCATGGTCTCGGAGCTCGCGCGGCGACTCGAGAAGAACCCTGCAGATCTCGACGGCTGGCTGATGCTCGGGCGTTCGTACGCCGTAATGGAGCAGTACCCGCTCGCCGAGCGCGCGTATCAAAGAGCGGATCGTCTTGCAGGCGGCAAAAGCGCGGAAGCGCTGGTCGGAATGGCGGAGGCCATGGTGTTGGCCGATGAGAAGGAGCTTGATGGCGCCGCCGGCCAGTACATCGAAAAGGCGCTGCAGATCGACCCGAAGTCCAGCAAAGCGCAGTTCTACGGCGCCGCCGCCGCGTTACGCCGCGGTGAACTACCGCTTGCCCGCGACAGGTTCACCAGTCTGCTGGCGCTGAACCCGCCGGAGAACGTGAAGCCGATCCTGGAGCAGCAGATCGCGGCCATCGATCAACGTCTCGCCGGAGGAGGCGCTGCGCCGGGCCCAGGTGGCGGTCCCACTGGCCCGAATTCTGGGCCCGCGGCCGGTGCAGGCCAGCAAGCACAACAAGGCCCCGCATCGGCGTCCGCCGCTGCGAACACACCGGCGGTGCGCATCAAGGTGACGTTGTCGGCCAAACTGAGCGACTCCGTTCCCTCCAGCGCGCCGCTGTTCGTGCTGGTGCGAGATCCGCGGCAAGCCGGCCCGCCGCTTGCGGTCAAGCGCCTGAGCAGCCGCTTTCCGCAGACCGTGGAGCTGACCACGGCGGATTCGATGATGGCCGGACATTCCTTCACCGCGGGCCAGCTCGTGGAAGTGGTGGCGCGAGTGTCGCGCTCAGGCAGCCCCATCGGGGCGGCCGGAGACCCGTTCGGCCTGGCGGCGCATCGGGTGGGCGATGGCGGGGTAGTCGACATCGTGATCGACCATGTGACACCCTGAGAGCACGCGCCTCACCGATTCCGCCTGAACGAATGCCTCAACCCGTCTCGCTCACCTTTCGCTCGCCTCCGTCACTGGTTACTTCGTACGCGCGCATCGTGTTGGGGCGCAAGTCGGCGCTGATTCCGGAGGGCGTGGAGGTGCCTCGTCTGGAGGCTGTTCTCACGCAGCTGCAGCCGAATCGACAGCGCGTCGAGGCATATCACGGCGTGTGCGGCGGCGCGCCTTCCGAAAATCTGCCCATCGCCTTTCCCCACGTGCTGGCGACGCCGCTGCAACTCGCTTTCATGTCCTCGAAAGACTTTCCCGTGCGGCTGATGGGGCTGGTGCACCTGCGAAATCACATCGAGCAGCGTCGACCGCTGCGCGTCGATGAAAACGCCACCGTTCGCTCATGGCTCGACGGCCATCGCGACACCGACCGCGGGCAGGAATTCGACGTGCACTCGGAAGTGCTGGTGGATGGGAAGCCGGTGTGGTCCGAGATCTGTGTGTTCATGGCGCGCAGGCTCAACCGCGATTCCTCCAAGCCAACAGGCGGCCGCATCAGTGCGGGCGAGGGCGTGCCGGCGCCGGACGCGGAAGCGATTGTCCCGCCCGGGCCCGACGCGATTCGCAAGGACGCCTTCGACGCGGACCCGGGAATCGGTTGGCGCTACGCGCGGGTTGCGGGAGATTTCAATCCCATCCACCTCGCGGATCTCGGCGCGCGCATGTTCGGGTTCAATCAGGCCATCACGCACGGCATGTGGTCGATGGCGCGGTGCCTGGCCGCACTCGATCCGCACATTTTCGAGTCGCCGTGCCGCGTCGATGTGGTTTTCAAGCGACCTGTATCGATTCCAGCGCCCTTGTCGCTCGAGAGCTGGACCACGCCCGAAGGCTCGGGGTTCGCGTTGAAAGGAACCGGGAAAGGCAAGACGCATCTGGCAGGCAGCGTCACGCGTCTCGCGAGTCCCTAACGCCCGGCGAACGAGCTGCGCGCATCATGCGGCGCGCCCTTATTTTCCGCTCGTGTGTGGTTATTACATGCCCGGCTCGGGCCGCGTGAAGTGCCACAGTTGTGTCGCGATACGCAGTCACAAATGTCTTGCAGGCCACCTGCACGATACTTCCCGTGGCTTACACGAACCTGACGAACCGCATGGCACTGTTTCGGCGCATTGATTTTTCTCCGAGGCTGGCGCTGCTTCCGAACGGCGAGATTCTGAGAATTACGGGAGTTATGCGGGGACGGGGCGAATGAGGCCTTTTCAAGCCATCGCGCGCGAACTTTTACCGTGCTGTTCCGTGAAACCAAATGGGAGAACGCGAGTCTGCTAGATACCGTGCTTACGGCGCGGCTCAATCAGTGACGGCACTGGACTTTATCTTCTCGTCGCGCCACCACCGGCTCGCACGCATCGCGGGCCTTCCGCGCAACGGCATGCGTCTTGCTAATCCTTGGCTGCTCCCTGGCTGGGGGCTGCATTCGCGAAGCAAGAGAGTAAAGGATCGCGCTCGCGCCGATTGCAGCCCCGCCCCCAGTGCGGTTGTGCCGCACGCCTGGCGAGCGGCAAAGCTCAACAGTTGTGAGGAGAGTGATGATGGCTCACGGCAGGACTCAGGACGGAAGAACTTCCAATCGCGGTTTCGCGTCGATGGATGCGGATCGGCAGAGGGAAATCGCCAGTATGGGCGGCAAGGCCGTTCCCGATGCAAAACGCAGTTTCTCGCAGAATCGCCGGCTCGCCGCCGAGGCGGGGCGTAAAGGCGGCCAGAGCGTTCCGGGCGCGAAGCGCAGCTTCTCGCAGAACCGGTCGCTAGCGGCAGAGGCCGGGCGCAAAGGCGGGCAGAGCGTGCCCGATGAAAAGCGCAGTTTTTCCCAGAACCCCGAACTCGCCGCGGAGGCGGGACGCAAGGGTGGGCAGGCAAGCCACGGCGGCACTTCAGTAGCGCACGAAGCTCCGGCGGAATCCCCGACGGCAGCCCGGCCGCAGGTGCCCAACCCGAACCCGGGTAGCAAGGGCGGCTCGCACTAAGCCCTCTCGTTGGGTTCACTCGGGTCGTGCCAGCCGCATGAGCGGCTGGGCGGTCCGGACCCCGGCTCTTTTGCTATCCGTATTGCAAAGTTTGCAGCGGAGGTGCAGAAATTTCCCGTGGGCGAAGCTTGATCTTGACCGTATAGCGGGTTGTCGGGGCAGAATCCTGAGCAGGTCGTTCTGCGTTCAACCCGTCAGGGCGGCTGGTGCGCAGTCGCAGACGAATCCCAAGGCGTGTTAGCGTGTGCCCCGCAACGGACCACACACTGATGCGACGATTTTTCATTCTGGCGGCGATCTGGGTCGGGCTCCTCGGGCCCATCGACCCCCTGTTTGCCTGCGTGGTGCAGGCGCACCTGTCGGACTGTTGCCCGACCGGCACACATGATCGCAGCCATCACGACTCCAACCCCTGCGGCGGGTTTGCTGCGAGTCATGAATGCCATGCGGCCCTCGCCGGGCCGACTGATATTGCCGCTGTGTCGGCGCGTCAGGCCGATGGAGACTTGCCGTTCGATCTGGCCGGTGGAGCCGGCGGCGTCACACTTGTCCCTAACGCATTTCCCAATCCCGCACGCCCGCCGCCGCTGATCCTCAGCGCGGTTCTCGAGCAACCTGCGGGCTCATTATCCGGTACCGACACCTACCTGCGCACCTCTCGGCTGCGCCTATAGCCCTCGCCTCGATCGCGGCGATTCATCGCCGCACACCCGCTCAGCCGCCTCGCGCGGACTGACTGTTGTTGTCCTGCGTGCGCGGGACTGTCGAGGAGAAGCTCCAATGGAGCGATTGCGTTTATCCGGTTTTCGAAACCCCGGCGTTGGGGCCGTCGTGGTCATGACGCTGTCCCTAGCACTTACTGGGTGCGCCAGCACGCCGAGGGCTCGTGGCACTGAGGCCGTCGACACGCTGATGAAAGCGCGCGGCCGTCCCGTCGCCGCGTGGCCGACGAGTGAAGGCGACAACAAAAGATCCGCTGTAGACCTCTCAGGTCAACCTCTCTCGCGCGAGCGCGCCATCGAGTTGGCATTCACTCGAAATCCGAGAGTGCGCGAGTTGTATGCGGAGCTCGGTATCGCAGAAGCAGACGTCGTGCAGGCAGGGCGATTGAGCAATCCAAGGCTGGGATACGTCAGCCTGCGGCCCGAAGGGGGCGGCCTCAGCCAGATTACCCGCAGCGTGTCGCTCAACTTCACGGATGCGCTGTTATGGACGTCTCGTGTGCGCATGGCTCGCGGTGTGTTCGAGCGTGCCCGCGAAACCGTCGCCGGCAAGTTGCTGGACGTTGCTGCGCGCGCGGAAACAGCGTGGTTCGACTACGTAGCCGCTCAGCAGATTGCGGAGTTGCGTCGGCTGGTGTCGGAGGCCGGCCAGCACTCTGCGGAATTTGCAGGCAAGCTGAATGACGCGGGCAATCTTTCTCCGGGCGCCCTCGCGCTGGAGCGCGCCGAGGCGGCCGAATCTCGAATCACCGCCGCTCGGGCCAAAGCGGACGAAGTGCGTGCTCGCAAGGCGCTCGCGGAGGCCGTCGGGATTTCGGCTCGTGAATCATGGATCGTGCCGGCGAAACTTCCCGCGCCCCCTGCGGCACTCTCACAGGCCAGTGGGTCTGAGTCACAGCTGCTCGAACAGGCGCTCGCTACGCGGCTCGACTTGGCCGCCGCGCGTCGCGAAGTCACTACGCTTCAGGACATGACACGCGTGACGCGTCGATTTCGCTGGCTCGGCGACGTGGAGGGCGGCTACGAGAAGGAATCTGAAACCGACGGTGCACGCCTGAAGGGACCCTCACTGGCGCTGGAACTGCCGTTGTTCAATCAGAACCAGGGTGGGGTGCTGCGCGCGCAAGCCGAGTCCGAGCGGGCGCAAGCCCGGCTCGCGGCGCTCGAACTGACCGTGCGCAATGAAGTCTCTGCGAGCCTCGATCGCATCGCTGCGGCTCAGCAAATCGCGGAGTCGTATCGAACGGCGCTCGTACCCCAACGGGAGGCGGTCGTCGAGCGCACTCAAGAGGAACACAACTACATGCTCGTGGGCGCTTTCGATCTGCTCCAGGCGAAGAGGGCGCAGCTCAACGCTTACCAGGAGTATCTGGAATCCGTGCGCGACTATTGGGTTGCGCGCACTGAGTTGCGTCACGTAGTGGGAGGCGGGTTGGATGACGTGGACGGCGGTGGCAGCACACTGGACGTGGAAGGCCTTCTTTCCCCCGCGGCTGAGAGGCCAGGCGAGCAGCCTGCGCCCGCTGAACAACAGAATAAGGGAGATGCGCGATGAAGGTCTCACGCAGGAATCTTCTCGTGGCGACGGGGACGGGCGCTCTGGCAGGTATGGCAGCGAGTGGCACGGCGGCCGCGGCGTCAAACAACTCGACAACGCCGTCGGTTCCGGCCGGGCCATTCCGACCCGTGCGCAGCCTCAATGGCTGGACGCTTCCTCACCGCATGCGCGGCGGCGTCAAAGAGTTCCACCTGGTTGCCGAAGAGTTCGAGCACGAATTCGCGCCCGGCTGCAAAGCAAAGGTGTGGGGATATAACGGCTCTACGCCGGGGCCCATCATCGAGGCGGTGGAAGGAGATCGCGTGCGCCTGCTGGTGACGAACAGGCTCGCCGAGCCCACGACGATGCACTGGCATGGCATCATCTTACCTAGTGGCATGGATGGCATCGCGGGTCTCACGCAGCCGCCGATCATGCCGGGCGAAACCTATGCGTACGAGTTCACGCTCAAGCAGCACGGTACGCACATGTATCACCCGCACGCGGATGAACTGACGCAGATGGCCATGGGGATGATGGGTATGTTCATCATTCATCCGCGAGGCGGGGAGCAGGTCGCTGTCGATCGCGACTACTGCTTCATGTTGCACAACTGGGCTTTGCACCCCGGGACCTATCGGCCTGATCCGGCAATCCTGCTCGACTTCGACCTGTGGACGTTCAACAGCAAGGTGTTCCCGGCAATCGACCCCATCGTCGCGCGCACCGGCGAACGTGTTCGCATCCGCATGGGGAACCTTTCGATGTGGAATCACCCCATCCATCTGCACGGGGTCGAGTACTTCGTGACCGGGTCAGACGGTGGCCGTTGGCCGCGAACGCAGTGGCGCCGCGAAACGACGGAGATTGTCGCCGTAGGGCAGACGCGTGACATCGAGTTCATCGCTCCACCGGGGGACTGGGCGTTTCACTGCCACATGGCACATCACGTGATGAATGCCATGGGGCACAGTGTTCCCAACCTGGTTGGCGTGGATCAAAGCGCGCTCAACGAGAAAATTCGCGCAATGCTGCCGGGTTATATGTCCATGGGCGAGAATGGCATGTGGGAACACTCGGAGCACGTCGCGATGGGTCATCTCAAAGGGCCGGCGAACACGTTGCCGATGATGGGCGGGGCAGGGCCCTTCGGCCCAATGGACATGGGCGGCATGTTTACGGTGGTGAAGGTGCGCGATGGCCTCGCGCCCAACGACTACAGCGACCCGGGGTGGTACTCGCATCCGCGCGGCACGGTCGCCCAGCGAGTGAGCTCGGATGCGGATTTCGGCGAGCCGATCCGGCGACCGGGGGCTGCCGCTCCGGCGCCGGCTGCCGCCGCGCCGGCCGAGGCGGCCACGGCCGAGGAGCCGATGATGGATCATTCGAAGATGAATCATTCGAAATAGATCGCTGCTTTGCCAGACTACTCGAGAACCCTTCAGCATGGAGACAGACTATGAAACGTATTGCGCTCTTCAGCACCCTTGCCGCCCTGTTCAGCCTGACGGCTCACGCTCACTCACATATGGAGAAATCAGATCCGGCCAATGGCAGTGTGCTCGCGACGGCGCCCGCCAGCTTCACGCTGGAGTTTTCCCATCCCGTTCGCGTCACCTCAGTGACGATTCAGAAAGGGGAGGGGAAGAGTGAAGCGGTAACTGGCGCGCCACAGGAAGCGGCCGCAAAGGTCACCATCCCTGCGCCGAAGCTGTCACCCGGTTCGTATGTCGTTACTTGGCGAGCCGTGAGCAGCGACAACCATATTTCTAGCGGGAAGCTGCAGTTCACGATTGGGACGGACAAGGCGGCGGGCTCATCGGCGCCTGCGCCAACTCCCCAGTCAAGCTCGGGCGCCCATTCCAGCTCGGGTGCCGATCCCAGCGCCGGCACAAATTCCACATCCAAGTCCAAGCCTGGCTCGACATCGTCCAAGCCGCCCGGCGTTTGAGGGCTCCGGTCTTCCCGTGCTGCCAGACGTAGCTTCAGTAGTCGTTCGTGCGCTGAGCTTCATCTGCGCCCTGCAGGCGGCCGGTGCGGCGTTGTTCCTCGCCGCGTTTGGCCGCGTGCTCGTCGCTGCAACAGCCACCATTCAAAAGTTCGGCATCCGCTCGGCGCTTGCCGCGATGGTGCTGGTATCTCTTCACTACGGTCTGGAAGCCGCACGCATGGCCGGTGACCTGGCAGGTGTCACCGATCTCTCCCTGCAAAAGTTAGTGCTGAGTTCGACAACCAGTGAGGCAGCGGCAGTCAGGCTGTTGGGCTTGGTGCTCATCGCGTTCGGCCTGCGAGGGCAACAACGCATGCTGCAGGTGTGCAGCGTCACGGGGGCGTTCCTTGTTGCCTTATCGTTCGCTCTGATGGGCCATACGTCTGACAGCCCCGAACACTGGCTGCTCGCGGCCATGCTGGTGATACATCTTGTCGTGATCGAGTTCTGGCTCGGCGCGCTCGTGCCGCTCCATGTTCTGAGTGCACGCGAGACGCCAGCCAGGGCCGCGACGGTGATCGGGGGTTTCACCGCGGTGGCGACGTTGGTGGTTCCCGCGATTTTTGTTGCCGGGCTGGTGATGGCACTGGCCCTGATTCCCAGCCTGTCTGTGTTACGCGAGCCTTACGGGGCATTGATTCTCGTGAAGGCGGGCGGATTCGCCGTGCTGATGGCGCTTGCTGCGGCCAACAAGCTTCGCTTCGGTCCCGCGATCGCCCGAGGCGATGCGTCGGCCACGCGTCGTTTCCGGCAAACGGTGGGTGCAGAATACGTAGTAATCGTCGCCGTGCTGGCAGCGACAGCGATCATGACTTCGTTCTATTCGCCAGAGGGCTGAGGGCTGAGGGCTGAGGGCGCTTTGCGCTCAGACGCGCGAGAATCTCGACGGGGACTCAACACGCCGTGCCTGGTGATCGATATCGATGCTCTCGATCGGATAGATCGCCCGACGTCAGATTGCCGCGGGTGCCATCGTGCAAAGATCGGGGAGGCGGAGGCGGACGGCGGAATCTAGCCCGCGCCGGTCACCCGGTGTTCGTCCTAGCCAGCTATCCCGCCAACAGCCGTTATTTACCATAATATACATTATGCGCAATACGATACGAAGCTTGGCACTACATATTCCGGTTGCCTTTGCTAGAGGTTGGGCTATATTTCGGTCGTAACCTGCTTGTTCTGGTCAGAATTCCTCCAAAAATAACAATGGGACGCCGCCTTGCGGGACGTCCGTGAGGTCGCGATGAATACCACTTGGGAAAAATTTCAGGGAGCCACGCTGTCGCTGGCGCGCTCGGGTGCGCTAAAAGAGCGCATCACTCAGGCGTATCGAAATCATCTCTCGCGCATCGACGAGGCTGAGCTGCCCAAGGAATTGCGTGAGGATTTCCGTTCGGTGCACCGGGCGCTGACGCGTGAGCGGCCGCTGGTTCGCGGTGACGATGCGTTCCGCGCCACCATTCGCAAGATGTCCAACGACGAGGCTGAGGAAGTCGCAACGTCGGTCGTGAGGATGTTCTGCGCGCTCCCGCGAGCTTCGGTGACGCAAATCAGGCCTCTGAGCACAGCCTCTGTGGTACCGATGTACATCGCGGAATCGCTGGCGGCCGAAGCCTAGTTTTACTGCGGAACCCGGAAAACCCGCGGTGCCTAATCGAGCTTGAACTCGATGGTGTCCCAGCGGGTGGTGTCTTCATGGCGAGCGTGCTTACGCACCGCGTCCACCAGCGCGCGCTCGTCCCAATCGATGATCTCGCTGGCGTGCTCGGACAACACCTTGTTCACCGGCCGCCGATCCCCGAACGGCTTCATCAGCACGATCGGAATGTTGTTCGCCTGGGCGTAGAGAAGCTGGAACGTCACCATGTCCGGGTTCTTCTCGTGCAGGCTGGCCAGCGCAATGACGGCCTCGACCGGCGAAATCTGCTTCCGCAGGTCTTCCTTCAACGCTTCCTTGTCGCCGACGACCGAGCGATCGGGCGTGCTGTAGTTGCGGTAGAAGAAATTGCGGGAGCTTTCGAGGTATTCGAACACGCGCAGATAGTCGTCAGAGGTCTCCCACAGATGGGTGACGAAAATGCGCAGCGGATTGGCCTGGGACATGCGAATTAGCCCGTAAAAAGGTCGGTGGCGCGGGGCGGCGTGAGTCTGGCACAAGCAGGGCGGTCGCGAAACCGGACGTCTCTGCGTGGCGACGCTCCGCGCGGGTGCCCTGCTCGCCCGTCCGCCCTTCCCTCGAAACCTGCCTCGATGCGCAGTCTCACGAGAATGCGGATGGCGGGTACCCGGCTTGCGACCCGCCCCTGGTGGCCGCGCTCGCCCCCAAAGCATCTCCCGAAGGCACGCGCGCATCGATAGAATGCTTCGACTTGCGACAAAGGCTTGTGTATTGCGCTTACTCGTCTACAACATACGTTACGCCACAGGCACCGGCCATACGTTTCATCTACCGTTGCCCGGGGCCGGCTATCTCCGCAGCAACAAGAAGGTGCTCAACGGCATCACGGACTTCATCCGGGCGGAAAATCCCGACGTGGTGGGGCTCATCGAAGTCGATACGGGCTCCATCCGCACCGGCATGGTGAACCAGGCCGAGCACATTGCCGGCCACCTTGGGCATTACTCCACCTTCCAGTGCAAGTACGGCACCAGCTCGTTCAACCAGTTCGTGCCCATCGTGCGCAAGCAGGGCAATGCCTTCCTGTCCGCGCCGCACGTCCGGGGTGAGCGCTTCCATTATTTCGACCAGGGCATCAAGCGCCTCATCATCGAGCTCGAGCTCGAAGAGGTGTGCGTGTTCCTCGTGCACCTGTCGCTCAAGTTCCGCCATCGCCAGTCTCAGCTGCGCTCGCTGCACGACCTGATCATTCAGTCGAAGAAGCCAGTGATCGTCGCCGGCGACTTCAATACTTTCTGGGGCACGCACGAAATCTATCTATTCATGCGCGCCGCCGGCCTCTACAGCGCCAACACTGCGGGGCTGCCGTCATTTCCCTCGCGCGTGCCGCGCATCGAGCTGGACTTCATTCTCGCCAGCCACAGCATCCAGATCACGGATTTCAGGGTTCCGGACGTCAGGTTCTCTGACCATCGTCCGCTCGTCTGCGATTTCACCGTACAAAAAGACGCCATGGCCAGCCGCCCCGCGGCCTGATCACTGACACAACGCAGGTCCCGCCCATGAACACGCCCTCTGCCTGGAAGATGGAGCGCGATGCCGACGACATCGTGTGGCTGACGCTGGACAAGCCGGGGACCTCGGCCAACGTGTTGAGCCGCAGCGTTCTGGAAGAGCTCGGGCAGCTGATCGATCCGCTGATGGCGGATAGCCCCAAAGGGGTGGTTATTCGTTCGGGCAAGGCCAGTGGCTTCGTCGCGGGCGCCGACATCAAGGAATTCACCGGCTTCAAGAGCGCCACCGACGCCTACGGGCTCATCCGGTCCGGGCAGAGGGTGCTCGAGAGGCTCGAATCACTGCCCTGCCCCACCGTCGCGGCCATCAACGGCTTCGCGCTGGGCGGTGGGCTGGAACTCGCGCTCGCCTGCCGCTATCGAGTGGCGGTGGGTGATGAACGACTCTCACTCGGGCTGCCGGAAGTGCAGCTCGGCATTCACCCGGGCTTTGGCGGCACCGTGCGTACGGTGCAACTCATCGGTGTGAAGCCGGCAATGGAGATGTTGCTCACCGGTCGACCCGTGCGTGGTGAGAAGGCGCTGCGCCTTGGGCTGGTAGATCGGCTAGTCACGGCGGGCGACCTGGAATCCGCCGCACGCGACATCCTCGCGAAGAAGCCGCCCCGGCATCGGCCGCCATTCGGCGAGCAGGTGTTGAGCTGGCCGATCGTGCGCTCGTTCGTGAAGCCGGCTCTCATCGCTCAGGTCGCAAGTAAAGCGAAGCGCGATCACTATCCGGCACCCTACGCCATCGTCGATTTGTGGGCCGAGCATGGCGCGCGCGGCAGCCAGGCGTATGAAGCGGAAGCGCGCTCCATCGCGCATCTCTTCACCTCAGAGACCGCACGCAATCTGGTGCGAGTGTTCCTGATGCAGGATCGCCTGAAGGCGATGGGCGGCAAAGGCTCGCCGCCGGTGAATCACGTGCACGTCGTCGGCGCGGGCGTCATGGGCGGCGACATCGCGGCATGGTGCGCGCTGCGCGGTCTCACGGTCACACTGCAAGACCGAGCGCTCGAATACATCGAGCCGGCCATCAAACGCGCACACGAACTGTTCGAAAAACGCATTCGCGAGCCCGCGAAGCGCGCCGATGCGCGCGAACGTCTGCAGGCGGATGTGGAAGGGGCCGGAGTAGACGACGCGGATGTCGTCATCGAAGCGATCTTTGAGAACCTCGAGGCGAAGCAGGAACTCTACGCGCGTCTCGAGCCGCGTATGAAGCCCACCGCCCTCCTGGCGACCAACACTTCCAGCATCACACTCGAGCCGCTCGCCTCGAAACTTGCGCGGCCGGAGCGGCTTGTTGGGCTGCACTTCTTCAATCCCGTCGCGCAGATGCCGCTCATCGAAATTGTCAGCGGGCAGCGCACGGACGAGAGCTCCGCGAAGGCGGCGCTGTCGTTCTCACGCAAACTCGACAAGCTTCCCGTGCCTTGCAAGAGCGCGCCGGGCTTCATCGTGAATCGTGTGTTGATGCCGTATCTGCATGAAGCCGTGTACGCCGCGCAGGAAGGCGTGCCGCTCGCGGCCATCGACAAGGCCGCGGTGGAGTTTGGAATGCCGATGGGGCCCATCGAGCTCGCCGACGTCGTCGGCCTCGACGTGGCCAGCCATGTGGGCAAGATCATCGCGGCCGAACTCGGCCGCCCCGCTCCGGACCTCAGCCGGCTCGATGCGCTGCTGGCCGAGAAAAAGCTCGGTCGCAAGAGTGGTGCGGGCTTCTATGAATGGAAGGATGGCAAGGCGATCAAGCCACCCTCGGCCGGCACCGCCACTCCGGTGGACCTGATCGACCGCATGATCCTGGTGCTGGTGAACGAATGCGTGGCAGTGCTACGCGCGGGGGTAGCGAGCGAGGCGGACTTCATCGACGCCGCGGTTATTTTCGGTACAGGGTTTGCTCCATTCCGAGGCGGGCCGCTTGCTTATGCAAGTAGCCGTGGCGTCAACGAAGTGGTCGGGCGTCTGGAAGAGCTGGCAGGGCGATACGGTTCTCGTTTTCGACCCGACGCAGGCTGGAACCTGCTCTCGACTGCCGGTAAAGCGTGAACCCGTTCCGGAGCGCCAAATTCGCTGTGCTACCATCGATTGAGACCTGAAGAACACGTGTTTCACAGGCTCGATTCACCTCGCTCAAACAGGCGGTTAGCTCAAGATGGCTGAAGAACGCGAAGCCAGCGTTCAACTCCTGAAGACGTTTGCTCCTCTGGATGGCCTGAAGCGCGACAATGTCGCGGCCCTTGCCAAGAAGGTGAGCGTACGCACGATGCCTGCGGGCAGAGTGCTCTTCAAAGAAGGCGATACCGACAAACGCACCGTGTGGGTCGTCGCCGGTATGGTCGAGCTGCAGGAAGGGTCCCGAACCGTCGCCATGATCCGTGGCGGCACCGCCGAGGCGCGTAACGCGCTCTCTACTCAGATTCCCCGGCGCTTCACCGCGCGCGCCATCGACGAAGTCAGCTATCTCGCCATCGACAGCGAGCTGCTCGACGTCATGATCACGTGGGACCAGACCGGCACCTATGAAGTCTCGGAGTTGCAATCGCAGCTCGAGAGCGCGGGTGGCGATGACTGGATGACCACGCTGCTGCAGACGAAAGCGTTTCACCGAATTCCGCCGGCGAACATCCAGGCCATCTTCCTGCGCATGCAGCGCGTGCCGTACAAGGCAGGCGAAGTGGTCATCAAGCAGGGTGACGAAGGCGATTTCTTCTATGCGGTGGTCATCGGCAAGTGCGTGGTCACCCGCGAAACGCCGCTGAACAAGGAAGGCATCAAGCTCGCCGAGCTCACCATCGGCGATACGTTCGGCGAAGAGGCGCTCATCGCCGAAGCCAAGCGCAATGCCACGGTCACCATGGCGACCGACGGCGTGCTCATGCGCCTCAACAAGCAGGATTTCCGCGAGCTCATGAACGAGCCGCTGCTGCAGTGGGTGAGCTACGAGCAGGCCCGCGACATCGTCGCGAAAGGCGGCAAGTGGCTCGACGTGCGGCTGCCGAGCGAGCACCAGAACCTCAGCATCGACGATTCGCTGAACATCCCGCTGTACTTCATCCGGCTCAAGATCTCGGCGCTCGATCGCAACATCCCCTACGTGGTGTATTGCGACACCGGACGACGCAGTTCGGCGGCAGCCTACATTCTGGTCGAGCGTGGGTTCGATGCTTACGTGCTGACGGGGGGTCTCACCAGCGGCAACGTGGCGCTCCGCCGGACGGCCTGAGGAGATTGGAAGCCCTCAATCGCCGGGCGGCTAGGAATTGTTTTTGTTTTCTTTTAGTAAGAGAAAAAAACACCATCGCCGGCGGCTGAGAATTGTTTTTTGGTTTCTTTCGCAAGAAAAAGAAAAATTATTCCGAGCCGCCCGGCGATTGAGGGCTCCGCCCCTACATTGTGTGCGTAGCTTTGTCGCCTGAGAGGGCGCCAGCCAGGTAGTTCTCGATTTTCTTCTGGGTCTGCCCGCGGTCCTGCTCGCTGAATTGCACGCCGATGCCGGCGGTGCGCTTGCCCTGGGCGCCTTTCGGCGTGACCCAGATGACCTTCCCGGCCACCGGCAGCTTCTCGTCTTCCCCCATCAGGTTCAGCAGCATGAACACCTCGTCGCCGAGGCGGTAGTTGCTGTTGGTGGGGATGAACAGCCCGCCGTTCTTCACGAAGGGCATGAAAGCAAGGTAGAGAGCGCTCTTGTCCTTGATGGTGAGCGTTAGCAGACCCGGCTTGTTGGCACCCGTTCGCAAAACTTATTTCCTCTGACTGGCGAGCCGCCTGAGCAGCACTTCGAGCGCCAGCGACTTGTTTATCGGCACGTCGAGCGAGGACCTGAGATCCCGGACGCCATCGGCGAGCTCGAAGAGCCCCCGTATATTCGGCAGCGGAGCGGTGCGTGGCAAGTGCGCGGCTCGCCGTATTTCTACGGAATTGCCTGGCGAGGTGAAATGAGCCCGGATACGTTCCGTGAGCCAGTTCTCAAAGCACCTCAGGCGTAAGCCGGGCTCCGAGCGGCTCCACCGCTCGGCGGTG
>JBDTUL010000077.1:0-15792 GCA_040007735.1 Gammaproteobacteria bacterium
GAGGAGTCGAGTCCGCCACCCCCTCCGCAGGTCTCTGAGGCGGAACTTCGGGCCAGGCATGCGGCCTTGCCCGACACACCCGGTACCGGGCCGTTTCCCGCAATGAAGGAGGAAAATCCTTCACTGCCGGAGCATGTCATCTATCGTCCCGCAAGCCTCGCTGCACTCGGAGAGGCCAAACTCGGCCTGTACCTGTTTGGAAACGGAGCCTGTACCAATGATGGTGCAAGCTCGCGGCTTCACTTGCTCGAGGTCGCCTCGCACGGCTACCTCGCAATTGCTCCCGGCCGCATCCGGACCGGGCCGGGCGCAACGGCGCCGCTTCTCCCGCCACCTCCGCTTACGCTCCACCCCAACCCTGGTGGCGCTCCGGCCAGTATGCCCGCGCGTCCCACACGCTACGCCGACCTCACTTCCGCACTGGATTGGGCGCTAACTCAGAATCGTGACCCGAAGAGCCCTTACTACGGGAAAGTCGATCCGGCTGCGGTAGCCGTTTCCGGGTATAGCTGCGGAGGATTCCAGGCGCTGCTGATTGCCGCCGATCCGCGCGTAAAAACCGTCGTCATCATGAACAGCGGCATCTACAACCCCGGAACGGGGCCGGTGATCGATGGCATGGAAGGCCTGTCGAAGACGCTGCTCGACACTCTGCACACGCCTACCCTGTATATCCTCGGTGGAAAAAGCGACATCGCCTACCCGAACGGCATCGATGACTTTGCACGCATTTCCCGCGTTCCGGTATTCATGGGCAATCTCTTGAACGTCGGGCACGCCGGTACGTACTGGGACCCGAACGGCGGTAAGGCAGCGGCAGCGGTCGTTGCCTGGCTCGATTGGCAACTCAAAAGGGATTCGCGCGCGGCGAAGCGCTTCGTCGGTGCTGATTGCGGCTTGTGCACGGATCCGGCGTGGGCCGTCGAGAAAAAGCGGATCGACTGAACGCCGCTTGCCTCCGGATGGGATCGCCGTCTTTCGACGCGGTGACGCTGAGCCGGCTGCGGTCACGGATTTCAGCTTGCGCGCGCAAGCCAGGTCGAGAACAGATCGATCCAGTGGGCTGAAGAGGTGTTTGGGTAGCCGACGCCGAATGCATGGCCGCCTTCCTGAATGAGGTGCGCTTCGACGGGCCGCTTCGCTTCGCGCATCGAATTCATCATGCGCAGGCTGTTCTCGACGGGCACGGCGGCGTCGTCCATCGCATGGACTGTGAAGATCGGCGGTGTCGATGCGTCGACGTGCCGTTCGGCGGAGCGTCGCGCTACCTCTGCATCGCTCGGTGTCTCCCCGAGAAGCAGGTTGCGCGACTGCTCGTGAGTCCAGGGCTTCTCCATCGTGATAACCGGGTAGACCAGGCCCGCGGCACACGGCCGTGCGCTCAAGCGGTCTGCCGCGTCGACCGCCTCATAAGTCGCTTCGGCGTGTTGAGTGGCCAGCGTTGCGGCCAGATGGCCGCCGGCCGAGAAGCCGAGAACGCTGATCTTGTTCGCATCGATGCCATAGCGCGCCGCCTGGGAGCGGATGACTCGCATTGCCCGCTGCGCGTCTTGAAGCGGAACGTCGGAGCGGTTCTGCCAACCCTCCCCCGGAAGGCGATAGGTCAGAACGAACACAGTTATCCCGCGCGCGGTCATTCGCGGCGCAAGCTCCGCACCTTCGTTTGCGGCGGAGACGAACCAGTACGCTCCGCCGGGCACCACGAGCAGCGCTTGGCCATTTGATCGTTCCGGTCGGAAGACCCGCATGTCCGGCTGTGCCACGTTGCGCAGGAAGACGGGCGACCAGTCCGCCGGCAGGGTCTGCGGCGAAAACCCAGAGCCCGGCGGTTTGCCGGGCCAAAGCGAAATGCTCGGGGCTTTTTTCCAGTTCTCCGGCAGCACCTTCGGCGGGGGCGGCGGCGCCAGTTTCGCTGTCGGCTGCTGCTGGGCATATACCTGCGCGGCCAGGAGGGTGCCACCGAGCGCCAGAAACTCTCTGCGGTGCAGGTGTGTCATTTGTGCGGCACCGGTTGCTTTCCAAGATGCCGGTCGAAGAACTTCACGATGACGTCGTAGCAGTCGCGGGACTCCGGCACGTCGATGTTGTAAAAAAATCCGTGAAACATGCCTTCCCACACGTGCAATTCCGCTTCCACACCTTGCTTCACCAGCAGTGCGTGGGTGTGAACTGCGGAGCTCTGCTCGAACGCGCGCGTTCCCGTGACGATGAGCGTCGGCGGAAATTTCGATAGCACCGCTGGCGAGTTGGCCGGAGCAACCAATGGATCGGTAACGTCGGCCCCAGCGAAATAGCCGAGCGGCACATTGGCTTTCGATGGACCCGTTGGCAGCGGCGGTGGTGAGCGGCTCTCGCCGATCGACGCAGCGGTATACGCGGAGTCCCCGCCGAAGCCGTTTGACGCAAGCGTCATTCCGGCGCACAGCAGTGCCACTGCTCCCGGGCGCGGGAGCCCGTGTGCCTGAAACCAGGCTACCGCCATGCCGGTAAGCATTCCCCCCGCCGAGCAGCCGTAGATGCCAATGTTCTCGGCCTTATAGGTCTTCAGCAGCTCCCGATACGCTGATGCCACATCCTCGCTGGCCGCGGGAAACCGATACTTTGGCTGCTGGCGATAGTCGAGACTCAACACACGGATACGACCCAGTGCCGCCACTGGAATCGATTCGAGCTCGGCGCACGCGGGCCAGCAGCCGACGAAGCCCCCGCCGTGCAGGTTGATGAGCACGCGATCGCGATTTTCGGGGGCGACCCCTTCCTTCGGCATGTACTCCCACGCGTGTACGCCGCCCACTGAGGTGTCGCGTTTTTCCACGGCGAAGAGCGCATGTTGGCGCTCGAGGTAGCCGGCCAGCAGAGGGGGAATGCCATCTTTCTGAACCAGCAGCTCGGGGCGCTGCATGTTGAGAAGGTGTTCAGTGACGTACGCCTGCCCTTGGGGGCTCAGGAAGCTCGACATCGGAACCGAATGAGCCGGCACCCGCACCGTGCCGTTGGCTTCGATCTTCACCGGGGCCGGCGCATCGGTCGCATTCTGCGCCGCGGCGGTTCCGGCGAATGTGGCCAGCAGCAGGCTCGCGGCGGCGGCGCGAGTGAAACCCAGGTGACACGCGGCCAGCCGCGCGCGATGGATCGTCATAAACCCCCCTTTGAACTCACCGGCGCTCGACTCTAACTGGTAGCGCAATCGATTGCATTCAATTTGCATCGGCCGCGCCGGCGCGCGCCCGCGGGGAGAGCGGAATCAGCCGGCCTTGGCCTTCCGGCCGCGCGCAGCCGAGGTCGTGGCCGGCCTGGCACTGCGAATGGTGGGCAGTGCGCGGTAGTGCTCGCGCAGGCTCGACGCCCGGACCACGAGTTCCGTCGGAATGACTGCCGAATCGTTGCGTTCGTGACGGATGGCGCGCATGAGTTTCTCCACGAGCAACCGTGCTCCGACGTGGCAGTTCTGGCGGACGGTGGTGAGCGGCGGTGAGGTGAAGGCCGCGAACGGAATGTCGTCGAAGCCGACAATTGCGACATCAGCGGGCACCTTGCGGCCGCGCTCGATCAACGCGCGCATCGCACTCATCGCGAATACGTCGGAACAGGCGGCCACGCCATCGAACTCCACGTCGGCGTCGATCAACGAGCCCATCGCATGATAAGCGGTATCACTGCCGAACCGCACCGCCACTTCGAGCTGCGGATTGGGCTCTATGCCTGCCTCGCGCAAGGCGCGCGCGTAGCCTTTCTGTCGGGCACTAACTTCTGGCGCGGCCGGGTCACCGAGGAACACGATGTTGCGGCAGCCCTGTGAGATGAGATGGGAGGTTGCGGCCTGACCGCCCGCCTCGTTGTCCGAGCCCACCGAGGTGTACCGTTGGTCTTTCATCCGCGAGCCCCAGACGACCATGGGGAAATCGGTCGAGCCAATAACGTTCAGCACTTCGTGGTGCAGACTCTGCCCGATGACGATGACGCCATCCGCACGGCGACCGCGCGCGATCGTCGCAATCCACTCCGAGGGGTCGTTAGTGACTTTCTGCAGCAGCATGCTGTAGCCGGCGGCGGACAGCTCATCCGCAATGGCGCCGAGAATCTCGAGGAAGAACGGATCGGAAAGGTTCTGCTTGGCCGCGTGGGCCAGCGGAATGACGACGCCCACGGTTCGCGTAAGACCGGTGCGCAGACTGCTGCCAGCAGCATCCACCCGGTAGTTGAGGGCCGCTGCGGCTTCGCGCACGAGTTGACGCGTTTCTTCGGAAATGAGCGAGCTGCCAGCGAGCGCGCGAGAGACGGTCGAGAGCGACACGCCCACGCGACGGGCGACCTCTGCCATCTTATTGGTGCTCGCCCGCTTTTTTCGCATCCGCCCTCTGCCGCGTCCCGGAGTACTCCCGACTATATCGATTCATTCACGCAGCGTCATCGGTGAGGACGGAATATGAGTCGTTCAGTGCGGCCGTCGCGGGTGAATTCCAGCCGGTAGTCGCACGAGCGCAGGTCGAGGTGCAGGTGCGCGAATTGGGACGCTTCGCGCCAGCGAAGGTCGAGCGTTTGGTCTGTCGAGTCGGCAAGCTCGAACGCGCCGTCGAAGGCCGGATGCGTGTTGCGCAGACGTATGAGATCGAAGAGATCGGCAACTACCGGTTTCCGGACAGCCTGGTCGACTTCACCGCGGGTGTAGTAGTGCCGGTTGATGTCGCGGTCGAGCAGATAGCGAGTGTCGTCCCGGCCGAGTGCGTCGTAGAAAGTGCAGTTCACTTGGTAGAGGTCCAGGCTCGACGCGGCGGCCCCGGTCACGTGCGTGCAGGCTTTCGCCGTTGTGACACCGGCAGCCGCACCGTGCTGGATCTTGGGAAAACAGGCATGTCAGCCAGCGCACCAGGCGCGCATTGCGCGCCGATGCGGGGTCGTTTGCTGTCATTCATATCCCCTTGGTCGGAAACTCTAACTTCGCGCGCAATCGTTTGCACCAACCGTTGGCAAACGTTTGCATTGGCGCTACTGTTCGCGCGTGGGCACAGCAGCCCGACTCACGGGGTCGCACACTGCGAAGTCACGGCGGCCATGCGCGAGCGCGTCGGGCTCGACGGCCAGCACTACGCCATCCGCTTCAGGCTGCGGTTGCCGGAGGCCTGGAACCGGCGATTCTTCGTTCAGGGCGGCGGCGGCACCAATGGCGACAGCGACAGCTGCCGGTGCGAGTAGCGCTCCGACAATGCTGTTCGACAATCGATGCGAGCTTGCGCTCGGACCGGACAAAGAAGAGCTGGCGAGCGTTGCGAACGCATGAAAACCTGAATCGCGAGTAAAGAACATGAGCCACAGACGAACCGGATCGCCTTCGACGCAACCCTTGGGGCTGGTTGCATCGATATTGTTGGTGAGTGCAAAGGCGCTGGCGGCGCCCGTCGGAATCGTGGGTGAGCCGTGCCCCGCGCCATTCACGCCGTCTGCGGCGTTCAACGAGCGCGTGACGGCCTTGATCATCGAGCCGCACAAGATCATGCCGGACGAGCTCGAGCGGTTCCTCAAGAACCCCGAGCTTGCGAAGGTCAGCGAGGCACAGAAGCTCGACGCTGCGCAGGACTGGGCCGGCCTGTGCCGCTACCGCGCGTCCAACAAGCGCGTGCTCGCGGCAAACAAGCCACCGCGCATCGTGTTCATGGGGGACTCGATCACGGAGAACTGGAATCTTGCCGATGCAGCGTTCTTCGACAGGGGCATCGTCAATCGCGGCATCAGTGGCCAGACGAGTTCGCAGATGCTCGTCCGTTTCCGCGCCGACGTGGTCGCGTTGCGGCCAGGCATCGTGCACATTCTCGCAGGCACCAATGACGTCGCGGGAAACACGGGTCCCCTCACGGCACAGGATTTCAAGAACAACATCATGTCGATGGTGGATCTGGCCCGAGCGAATGGCATCGCGGTCGTCCTCGGCAGCATACCGCCGGCCGCAGGCTTCAGCTGGCGTCCCGAACTGAAACCCGTGCCGATCATCGAGGAGCTGAACCGCTGGTTGCGCGACTATGCGGCGCAGAATGGCCTGCGGTATATCGATTATTACGCCGCGTTGGCTGGACCTGCCGGAGAGTTGAGGGGGGAGCTGGGCAACGAGGGCGTGCACCCTAATCGGAAGGGCTACGGGATCATGCGGCGGCTCGCCGAAGAGTCGCTCGGGCTGCGTCACTAACTCCACCATCGCATGCCGCCCGCACGGCCCCGCACGTGCATTGAAAATGCAAACGTTGCCATCACGCAACATCGCGCTGGTGGCATTTGACAGCTCATTAAGCCGGGCATATAAGCGTGTAACGCAAACGATTGCATCAATCGCCTGCGAAAAAGAACGCGTTGGCGGGGGCTGGAGCCGCGCATCTTCAGACGACATCGAAGAGGGGGCAACGATGTTCAGCAGCAACGTTCTGCAATTCCGGTTACGGGGCGGTTATTCGATCGCACTGTCCGTGTCACTTTTCGTAGCGAGCGCCGTTGCCGGTGCGCAAGGCGCCAATGGCGCCGATCGCCTGGAAGAGATCGTCGTGTCCGCGACGAAAGTGGGAGACCAGGAACTCAGCAAGGTGCCGATGGCCATCCAGGCGTTCACGGGCGAGTCGCTTGCCTCGAGAGGCATCGCGGACGCGAAGTCGCTCATGGAGCTCATTCCCGGCGCCTCGGAGCAGAGTGAGATCGGCGCCGGTTACAAAGTCTTCTCTTTCCGCGGGTCGGGCGCCGGCGGACCGATCGGCGACGGCATGATCGGCTACTACCTCGACGACACGCCGTTCGGCGTCCCGAACTTTCAGAGCGCGCCGCCGATCCAGTACTTCGATCTCGAGCGCATCGAGGTGCTGCGAGGCCCGCAGGGCACACTCTACGGCCAGGGCTCGATGGGCGGGGCGATCATCTACCACACGAAGAACCCCAGTCTTTCGCAGTTCACCTTCGACGGCGAGGCAGGCTCGTCCAAGACCGCTGAAGCGGGCGATATGAACTACAAGGTTGCGGGCGCCCTGTCGGTGCCCCTGATCGCCGAGCGGCTCGGGCTGCGCGTGAGCGGTGGCTACGACTACCGCGCCGGGTACGCCGATGTCTATCAGGGTGCCCCGGCCGGCACGCCATACAAGACGGACGCAAACGATATTCGAAGCGCCGATGCGCAGGCCGTGCTGCTGTGGCAGCCGACCGAGCGGCTCACGCTTCGCATGCGCGCCTGGCAGTTCCAGACCAACCAGGATTACCTGCAGGTGATGAACTCGCTGGACCCGCCGTATGTCGCCAACCAGGGCACGGTGAATGGGTACGATCGACGCAAGTCCAACTACTACTCCAACACTATCACCTATCGCTTCGACGGCATGACTCTCACGAATGCGTCCTCGTACCAGGAGTCTCTGCCTGGTGGCTTCGGCTTGGGACTGGGGCTAGGGCCACCACTTGGCGTCGGCACGCTCGAGAACGGCGGGCACGCGCACAACTTCGTCGACGAACTCAGGGTTAGTTCGGCGGGCACGGGGCCCTTCCACTGGGTCGGTGGCGCTTTCTACCAGAAGGCCACGGGGTTCTATACTTTCGGACTCAACTTTCCGACGCTCGCGATCACTGGCGGAACGACGACACGCACGGAGAACGGCTCGGTGTTCAGCGAGCTGAGCTACGACCTCTTCGGCGGGAAGCTCGTGCCGCTCATCGGCCTGCGCTATTTCGAAGACAATCGCGATTCGCTCTCGGTATCGAATGGCGTGCCCGCTTCGAGCAGCTCCAACCCGACCAAGGTCACGTGGCGTGCCAACCTTGCCTATCACGCCACGGACGACTGGATGTTGTTCATCAACGCGGGCACCGGTTTCCGCAGCGGCATTTTGCAGTCGCGTGCGCAAGCGGATGCCGTGATCTCCGATGGCGTGCCGAGCGCCCTTGCGCTGACACCGGATGAACTGCGCAATGTCGAGCTCGGCACGAAGGTGTCGCTCCTCAGCGGGAGGCTGCGCCTCGCGGCGAGCGTGTACGACATTCGGTACACCAACCTGCAGAGCGCCTTCAACACGTCGATCGGCCTTGCGGCCTTCGCGAATCTCGGTGATGCGAAGACGCAGGGCATCGACCTCGACGTCACCTGGTTCACCCCGATCGACGGGCTCGACATTTCACTCATCGGCAACGTCAACAACGGCGAGTTCACGGATGTCTTGCCGGCGTTCGCTCAGGCGAACCCGCGCAACGCCAGCGGCACCAGGCTGTTCAACACGCCTCCCCACAACTGGCGCATGGATGTCGGGTACGATCGGGACATCGGTGCCGCAGGCTGGCAGCTCGTCGCGAACGCGTCGGCATCGAGGGTTGGAAGTGCTCGTGTACAGGACGCGACGGTCGATTCAGTGGATAGCTATTCTTTGTATCGGGCGAGCGTTGGCGTGAGGAAAGGGGCCTACGAGGCAACGCTGTACGGCGACAACCTCCTGGATGAGCGGGGTCCTACGGCGGCGAATGGCCCAACGCTGCTGGCGGGACCATACCCGCGCACCGTCGGGTTGACGCTGCGCTATCGCCTGGACTGATTCCACGCAGTGTCGTTTGCGATATGCCCGAGGGCGCGATTTGCGCTCCGGGCATAACCGCAAGCGATCAGTTCATGCCGGCCTGCTTGAGGAGCCTGGCGCCGTCTTCGCGAACGAGGAAGCGGTCAGCGACCCGCTCGGCCACGTTACGGCGTATCGCCCGCACGTACGCGGCATGCGTTGGATAGAGCTCCTTCAGGCGTGTCTTGTCGAACGGCTTCTCGTGTCCGGCGATGAAGCAGAACGACGCTCCCGTGGAGGTTCCGGTCCACTGTGCCGTCGGAACGTCCACGTACGGCGAGCGAACGCCACCGATCACGTTCCCGAACTTGTCCAGCACGGGCTGTCCGTTCTCGACTCGGATGGGCTCTGCACGTGGCGGGGCTATCCCTTTGCGCACCCACTGATCGAGATTTCGGAACGCCGCGTTGAACGCAAGGCTGTTCGGGAAACGGCTTCGAGGGCCCTCGTTACACTCCATCGGCGGCAAGGGGACACCGGCCCTGATGATGTCGGCCGGCGCCGGCCCGAAAGTCAGCTCATCGGGCGTTGCGTGCGCGGAGCCGGCGATCTCGTAGTTGCGGAAGCGATCCTGCGCATCGTCGCTATCCGGGCGCCGCGCATCGATGCCGCTCAGGAAGTCGGACTGGCTCATGATGCGCATGACCGGGACGCCGACGTTGCGCAGCTCGCGGCGTGGATCGCCGGGCGGGATGCGCGGACTGCACTGATTGATCGGCAATGGGCTGCTTGCGACGCCGATGAGATACGCATCGAACACCGGCTTGCCGTAAGACCGGACGTCGAGCGGATGAATCGCATTGATATAGGTGTAGAGGAACGCGCCCGTTTGCGAGTAGCCCCAGGCGTACACGTGCTCGACCGAGTTACCGCGGCCGGATTTCTGCAGGAAGGGGTTTGAGGCCTCACGGCTCCGAAGCCAGAGGCCGACCTGCCGGAATGCATCCCACACGAGGCCGTTCTCGGTGGAGCGCGAGCTGTCGCCGGCTACGTTCTCGCAGTTCAGGGGATCGCTCGGCGGACGGGGATTTTCCCACGACAGCGGCGCGTAACGCTGCGGATTGAAAGTCTTCAGCGCAACGACCGAGATCGGCTTGACCGTGACACCGATCCAGGCGTCGCCGTTACGCACCCATTGTTCGTGCGAGATGGCCCAACCGATGTTCAAGTCCATTCGATTCGAAGGGTTCAGCATCTCGACGACCGCGTTACCGCTGAAGCGGCTGCTCCTGGATGGCCGTCGGATCAGGACGCGTGTCGTGTAAGGCGCATTGGGGGTTCGCACTGTCGCGGGTCCCGCAGCCGGCCAGTCGTATACGTTTGCGAGCCCGCTGAAGAAATACTCTTCCTCGACGTACCCCATCTTCCGGAGGTCCTGAGGAGTGCGGGTGTGATCGGCCGCGCCGAAGGGATAGGACTCATCGTTTACCGGTATCGGGCCGACCACGCGTGTGCCCGGCGGCACATCTGCGCTCGCGACAGACACGCTCATGACGAACAGGACGGCGGCAGCAACCATTCTCGAGCCCGGCATAATCGTTTCCCCCATGAAAAAGTGGCAACCCGCGCATCCTGTCGCATCGACTCGAGCCCCTCGCATGTTTGAAATGCGGTGGCTTCGAGCGCGGCGCCCCCGTGGCTACTGCGCGCGTCCCTGTTTCCAGGCTTCGAGCAGCTGGCCGTAGGCGATGGTCTCGCCTTTGGGCTTCTCGTTTGCGAGCCGGGACCAGGGCGCCGCACTGGCCGACAGCCAGGTATTCGGATCGCGCTTCGGATTGAGCTTCGGCGCGCAATTCTTCATTCCGGCGCGTTCGAGTCGTGCCATGAGCCGGTCCATCTGATCGGCCAGGCTGTCCATGGCGGCCTGCGCAGTGCGTTCTCCGGAAACCGCTGTAGCCACGTTCTGCCACCACAATTGCGCAAGCTTCGGGTAGTCCGGCACGTTCGTGCCGGTCGGCGTCCAGGCGACGCGCGCCGGACTGCGATAGAACTCGATGAGGCCGCCGTACTTCGCAGCATTCCGGGTGAAGTATTCGTGCCGGATGTCGCTGTCCCGGATGAATGTCAGGCCATTGATGGATTTGCGCAGCGATACGGTCTTGGAGGTGACGAACTGTGCGTACAGCCACGCGGCCGCGAGCCGCTGCGGGTCCTCATTTCGGAAGAACGTCCACGAGCCCACGTCCTGGTAGCCGTTCTGCATGCCGTTCTTCCAGTACGGCCCGTGCGGGGAGGGCGCCATGCGCCACTTGGGCGTGCCGTCCGCATTCACGACGGGAAGGCCCGGCTTCGTCATGTCGGCCGTGAAGGCCGTGTACCAGAAGATCTGCTGAGCGATGTCGCCGCGCGCCGGCACCGGGCCGGATTCGGAGAAGGTCATACCCATCGACTGGGGCGGCGCGAATCGCTTCATCCAGTCGATGTACTTGGTCAGCGCGAACACGGCGGCAGGGGAGTTCGTGGCGCCGCCCCGCGCGACGCTTGCGCCCACTGGCGTGCACTTGTCCGCGGCAACGCGAATGCCCCATTCGTCGACCGGCATGCCATTCGGGATGCCCTTGTCGGCGGCGCCCGCCATCGACAGCCACGCATCGGTAAATCGCCAGCCGAGCGACGGGTCTTTCTTGCCGTAGTCCATGTGGCCATAGACGCGGCGGCCGTCGAGCTGCTTCACGTCATCCGAGAAGAAGCTCGCGATGTCCTCGTAGGCGCTCCAGTTGAGCGGCACGCCGAGCTCGTAGCCATACTTCTTTCGAAACCGTTCCTTCAGGTCGGCGCGTGCGAACCAGTCGGCGCGGAACCAATACAGGTTCGCGAACTGCTGGTCGGGCAACTGGTAGAGCTTGCCGTCCGGCGCGGTGGTGAACTTCGTGCCTATGAAATCCGGCAGGTCGAGTCCCGGATTGGTGAACGGCTTGCCGGTTCCGGCCAGATAGTCCGCCAGCGGCAGAATTTGCCCATAGCGGAAATGCGTGCCGATGAGATCGGAGTCGCTGATCCAGCCGTCGTAGATGGATTTTCCGGACTGCATGGAAGTTTGCAGCTTCTCGACGACGTCGCCTTCCTGCAGCAGGTCGTGCTTCACGCGAATGCCGGTGATTTCCTCGAAGGCCCTGGCCAGCGTCCTGGATTCGTACTCGTGCGTCGTGAGCGTTTCGGAGACCACGCTGATCTCGCGCACGCCTTGCGCCTTGAGCCGATTCGCAGCCTCGATGAACCAGCGCAGTTCCACGAGCTGCTGGGGCTTGGACAGCGTCGAGGGCTGGAACTCGGAGTCGATCCAGCGCTTCGCCGCGGCCTCGTCGGCGTGCACGAATGGCGTCGCGAGGGCGCAGAGCAGGCAGAAAGAGAGCGTTGCTTTCACCATGTGAGTTCTCCGTAAATCGAGCCTTTCATCCCCATCTCATCACCGCGGCCACGGCGATAGCTCCCGCGGCGGCGCCATACCATTGCGTGAGATCGGTCAGTCCGGCCCATGAGAGATTGACGTACGCTGCGGCAAGCAGCCCGATGAAGAGACGGTCGCCGCGCGTGGTGACGAGCGGCAGAAAACCCTTGCGGGCCACGGTGGGCGCCCGGAGTTCCCAGACTGTCATGCCGATGAGCAACAACGCGGCGCAGGCGAAGAAGATCGCCACGGGCGTCGTCCACGCCATCCACTGCAGGCCGTTCATCGTCAGACTCGGCCCATCGCGAACCCCTTCGCGATGTAGCGGCGGACGAAGTAGATGACGAGCGCGCCGGGTAACAGCGTGAGCACGCCGGCGGCAGCCAGCGTTCCCCAATCCATGCCTGCGGCGGACACCGTGCGGGTCATCGTCGCGGCGATGGGTTTGGCATTCACCGATGTCAGCGTACGCGCGAGGAGCAGCTCCACCCAGGAGAACATGAAGCAGAAGAACGCGGTGACGCCGACGCCGGCTTTCAGGAGGGGCAGGAACAGGCGAATGAAGAATCGCGGAAACGAATAGCCGTCGATGTAGGCCGTCTCGTCGATCTCGCGCGGCACTCCTCGCATGAAGCCTTCCAGTATCCACACCGCGAGCGGCACGTTGAACACCATGTGAGCCAGCGCTACCGCGAGATGGGTGTCCATGAGTCCGATTGCCGTATAGAGCTGGAAGAACGGCAGCAGGAAGACCGCTGGCGGCGTCATCCGGTTGGTGAGCAGCCAGAAGAAAAGATGCTTGTCACCGATGAACGAGTAGCGCGAGAAGGCGTATGCGGCCGGCAGGGCTACGCACACCGATAGCACCGTGTTGATCGCGACGTAAATGATCGAATTGATGTAGCCGTCGTACCACGACGGGTCCGTGAGGATCCGCACGTAGTTCGCGAACGACACGGATTCGGGAAGCCACGCGAACGAGCCGAGGATGGCTTCGTTCGTGCGCAGGCTCATGTGCGCCATCCAATAGATCGGCGCAAGCGTGAACAGGAAATAGAGTGCGAGCAGCAGAGTGCGGCCCGGGAATGCACGGTAGATCGCCGGGGCCTTCATGGCGCGCGCCGCGTCTGCGCTTCGTTCATGAAGTTGTACAGGACGAAGCAAGCCAGAAGGATGATGAGGAAGTAGATCAGGGAGAAGGCCGCGGCGGGCCCCAGGTCGAACTGCCCAACGGCCTTCTGCGTCAGGTACTGCGACAGGAAGGTGGTGGCTGTGCCCGGCCCGCCACCGGTAAGAACGAACGGCTCGGTATAGATCATGAAGCTGTCCATGAACCGCAACAGTACGGCGATAAGCAACACGGGACGCAGCTTCGGCAGTTCGATGTGCCGGAAGACGGCCCATCGGCCGGCCCCGTCGATGCGGGCGGCCTGGTAATACGGCTGCGGAATGGCACGCAAACCGGCATAGGCGAGCAGGGCGACCAGTGACGTCCAGTGCCATACGTCCATGATCAGGACCGTCACCCATGCATCGGTGGGGCTGCGCGTGTAGTTGTAGTCGACGCCGAGTTTGGCGAGCGCGTAGCCGAGCAACCCAATGTCACCACGGCTAAAGATCTGCCAGATCGTGCCGACGACATTCCACGGAACCAGCAGAGGCATTGCGAAGACCACGAGGGTGAGCGAAGAACGCCAGCCGCTGATGGGCATCGCGAGTGCAAGTGCGACGCCGAGCGGTACTTCGATGAGCAAGACCGCCATGGAGAAAGTGAGCTGACGGAGCAGGGCGGCGTGCAGCTCCGGGTCACGCAAGGTCTCTTTGTACCACTCCATCCCGACGAAGACGCGTTGGTCCAGGCCGAGAATGTCCTGCACCGAGTAGTTGACGACGGTCATCAGCGGAATGAGCGCGGAGAAGGCGACGCTCAGAAGAACCGGGAGCACGAGCCACCATGCCCTCTGATTCACCGGCTTGAAGCTGTTCATGCGACTCGCCGTCCGTCCGCATACAGTGCGCAACGCTCAGCCGGAAAGTGCGCGAATACGGGAGCATTCCTCGCCAGGCGCGGTACCTCGGCAAGTCGCACGTTCAGTGTTTGCCCCGCGACCTGCATCACAGCGATCGCGCGCGTGCCTTCGTCGCGAATGGAAACGATCCGTGCCGGAACGCAGTTGGCTCCGGCTGTCTCGCGCAATTTCACATGTTCCGGCCGAATCCCCAGGGCAAGCGAGCGGAAACTGCCCGGCTGCGACGTGCTGGAGGAACGGATTGCCTCGCTCCCGATCCGCGCAGTACCTTCATTCCACTCACACGCCACGAAATTCATGCCCGGCGAACCGATGAAATGACCGACGAACTGGTGTGCCGGCGTTTCGAACAACTCTTCTGCCGAGCCGGTCTGCAGGATTTCCCCCTGCGCCATCACGACGACACGGTCGGCGAAGGTCAGCGCTTCGGTCTGGTCGTGCGTCACATAGACGAGCGACAGCTCGAGTTGCTGGTGAATCTGCTTGAGCTTGCGGCGCAGGAGCCATTTGACGTGCGGATCGATCACGGTCAGCGGTTCGTCGAACAGCACCGCGGCGACGTCAGGCCGGACGAGCCCGCGGCCGAGCGAGAGCCGCTGCTCGATCTCCGCTGATAATCCGTGCGCGCGGCGGCCGAGGTCCGCGCCGAGCTCGAGAATCTCCGCGACTTCGTGCACGCGCCTGCGTATCTCCGGCGCCGGCCAGCGCCGATTGCGTAACGGGAACGCGAGGTTCTCGAACATCGTCATCGTTTCGTAAACGATGGGGAACTGAAACACCTGCGCGATGTTGCGCGCTTCCGGTGGGAGCAGGGTAACGTCGAGATCATCGAAGAGGACCCGCCCCTGTGTCGGGTGCACCAGTCCGGACATGATGTTGAGGAGCGTAGTCTTGCCGCATCCGGATGGGCCCAACAGTGCGTAGGCGCCACCGTGTTCCCAGGTTGTGGTGAGCGGTTTCAGGGCCCATTGCCTCGCGCGAGTATCGTATGAATGCGCGATGTCGATGAGCTGGATACGTGCCATGCTCAGCGCTCCGCGGCGCGTAGCAGTGCGCCGTCTGGCTCGAAGCACAGGAGATCTTCGAGGGCGAAGTAGAGCGTGCAGGTCTGGCCCAGCTCGAACGGATGGACGCCGGCCAATTGCGCAACCAGAGGCGCTGTCCCCGTTGACAGGTGTACGTACGTTTCCGACCCGCTGATCTCCGCAAGCTGAACCACGCCCGTGATACAGCTGCGCGTGTCATTGCGCGGTGTCAGCGACAATTGATGCGGGCGAAGCGCGAAAAGGGTGCCCGGGGACACGCGCGAAAGAAGCCCCGAAGGCAGGGGCAGGACCGATCCGTCGGCGAGTTGCAGTTGCCTTCCCCCTGGATCGAGTCTGGCAGCCAGTACATTGAGCGGTGGATCGCTGAATGCGCGCGCGACTTCGAGTGTTGCCGGACGGCGGAATACTTCCAGAGCGGGCCCGGATTGCAACAACCGCCCCTCATGCAGCACGTGCGTGTACCCGCCCAGTCGCAGCGCCTCCTGCGGATCGGTAGTCGTATACACGACCGTCGCGTGGCGTTGGGCAAATATCTGCGCAAGCTCATCGCGCAGCCCTTCCCGGAGCTTGTAGTCGAGATTCAAAAGAGGCTCATCGAGGAGCAGCAGATCGGCGTTGCGTGCCAGCGCTCGGGCGAGCGAGACGCGCTGCTGCTGGCCTCCGGAAAGCTCGGCTGGATAGCGCGTCAGCATGGGTGTGAGCTGGAGTAGCTTTGCGATCGCCGCGACCTGCGATCGGATCTCCTCTCCCCGCACGCCGGCCAC
>JBDTUL010000078.1:0-15753 GCA_040007735.1 Gammaproteobacteria bacterium
AGAAGCATGGCAACCAGGCAGATCGCGGCACTGATCCAGTGCCACTGGTGAAGCTGCTTCAACCAGAATACGCGGCGTTTCTGACGTTCGACGTTGCTCATCCACACCCGTGGGCACGAGGCCCTAGAGTTCCGCCCACGTGCGCAGCAAGTTGTGATAGACGCCCGTGAGCTGGACGATGGATGGGTGCGAGGGAACATCCTTGTTCAAACGCTGGATGGCGTTGTCCATATCGAATAGCAGCGATCGCCTCGCATCCTCGCGAACCATGCTTTGAACCCAGAAAAACGCGGCAATCCGCGCGCCTCGGGTCACGGTGGTGACCGCGTGCAGACTGCTGGCGGGATAAAGAATCATGTGGCCGGCCGGCAGCTTCACCCGCTGCACGCCGTAAGTGTCCTCGACAGTGAGCTCACCGCCGTCGTACTCATCAGGCGCCGACAGAAACAGAGTCGCGGAGATATCCGTTCTCACGCGATGGGGCGAGATGCCCGTGTACCGCACGGCTGTGTCGATGTGCATGCCGAAGCTGCCGCCGCTTTCATAGCGATTGAAGAGCGGCGGAAAGACTTTCAGCGGCAAGGTGGCGGAGGTGAACAGCGGATTGCGCGCGAGCTTGCGAAGAATGACATCGCCCAGCTCGCGCGCAACGGGATGCTCTTCCCCCAGCTGCAGGTTGTTCTTCACCTGCGCGGCCTGCGGGCCCGCGGTTACGCGCCCGTCGCCCCAGTCCGCCCGAGCGAGCGTTGCGCGGAAATGCGCAACCTCGTCAGCGTTCAGAACGTCCGGGACAGGTACCAGCATGGCGTGTTACGTCAGAACTTGAAGTTCACGGTAGCCAGGTACGACCGCGGTGTGCCCGCGATATAGCGCTGCCCCGAATTGTTGATCGCGGAAATGTAATCCTCATCGCCGATATTGTAAGCATTGAGCTGGATGCCGATGTTCTCGCTCACGTCGTAGGCCGCAAAGAGATCCAGCACCGTGTAACTCGGCACTTCGAACACGCCGGTGGTCACCACAACGTTGCTCACGGTGCGGGCGGACGTGGTTACGTGGCGTGCGCCGCCTCCAACCGTGAAGCCCCGCGGCAGGCGATAAGCGGTCCACAACGTGGCGCTGAACTTGGGCGAGAAGTTGATCGCCGCGCCAGTCTGCAGAGACGGCCCGCCCGCGTTGGGGATGCTGCCATCGACAACCTCAGTGTCCTGGCGCGTGATTCCGGCGCTGATTTGCCAGGCGGGAGTCACCTGCCCGACGAGGCCGAGCTCCACGCCTTTCACTTCTTTCTCGCCAAACTGAATGATCGCATCCGGGTCGCCCGGGTCGGTGCGTGCCAGGTCGTTCTTGTTCTTGCTCTTGAAAAGGGCTCCGGTGGCAATCAGGCGCCCCTCAAGCAGATCCCACTTCGCACCGACTTCGACGTTGGTGGCCTTTTGCGGGTCGAGGTTCGGGCTCGCGATGTTCGTGGCCGTGGCATTCAACGTGAAGTTGTCGGTTCCCGGCGGCTTCAACGAGTTTGCGAAGGCGACATACACACTGCTGGCCTCCGTGGGCTTGTACAGTGCTCCGACTTTCCAGCTGAGTGCGCTGTCCGAATCGGCAAGCCTCGATTCCGTGATTACCGCAGGTGTGCCCGCACTCGTGATGCTGTGCGTTTCCGTTTTGTAGTGTTCCCATCGCGCGCCCGTGCTCAGCATCCAGCGCTCTGTCAATTTCCAGGTGTCGAACGCGTACACCGCACCCGTTTTGGTGTGACCGTCGGCAAAAAGGCCGTTGCGTGCAATGTTCGGGGCAGTCGTGAACATGCCCTTGCGATCCGGATTGTAGAGGCTGGTGGGTGCCAGCGTGCCGAGGCCGCCGTAGTTCGGCGTGAACTGCTTCTCGTAGATGAACTCCACGCCGCTGCTCAGCGAATGTTCGATGCTGCCCGTGTTGAACTTCGTGGTGAGGTTCGTCTGGTTGGTGATGATGGTGTTTTCGCGGAAGCTCGCCTGGCGATTGCGGCCGAGGGTCCACGTGTTTGGGTCAGTGCGCAGTACCGGCGCAGTCGTCGGGCCGTCCGAGACAACAGGCGCCTGCAGCGGCGCGGTGAGCACACGCTCCTGGTCGCTCTTGCCGTAGCGGGCCGTGTTGCGCAGGGTGGTGAGGGGCGAGAAATCGTGCTCGGCCCGTAGCGTCACCATGTCGGCCTTGATGTCTTCATGGTCGCTGGTGAGGCCGTAGAAATTCTCGCTGTCCACACGCGGGGCCTTGATGCCGGCCTTGTCGATGAGATCGAGAGCGTAGTCAGAGACGCCGATGGTGGGCACAGCGCCATCAGGCACGTTGTCCTGCCGAACATGCTGCGAATAGGCATAAAAGCGCGTGTCGGTGCCGAGCCCGAGCGCGATGGAAGGGGCGACGCCCCAGCTCTTGCGCTCGAGGAAGCCGCGTCCGGCAACGCCACCTTCCTGTCCCATTACATTCAGGCGGAACGCGCCGCCATCCAGGGACTCGATGGGGACATTCCAGTCTGCCGTGAGCCGCCGACGCTCGGCCGTGCCATACGCAATGGAGCTGGCGAATGCGGCCTGTTCCATCGGCACCTTGCTCGCGAGGTTCACATAGCCTGACGTTGCTCCGCGTCCATTGTCCGCACCCGCCGGCCCTTTGAAGATTTCGACCTGTTCGACGTTGAACACATCGCGCACGGCCGCGCCGAGGTCGCGAATATTGTCCAGGAAGATTGCGTTCTGAGCGTCGAACCCTCGCATGAATATGGTGTCGCCGCTCTGGGTGTTGCCGTTCTCGCCGAGCTGGAACGTGATGCCGGGCGTGTTACGGAGGGTGTCCGTGAGGCTGGCGGCGCCTTGCTGGGCCATCACTTCCTTGCGGATGACGATCACCGTCTGCGGCGTGTCGCGCAGGGGCTGCGTGAATTTGGGGGAGGCGACCTGCTCGGCCTTGTAGGTGTTGGTCTCGTCACCTTCGCCACTCACCGCGATGGGTGGCAGCTGGGCTTCCGGTGTCTTCTCCGGCTGGCTTTGGGCTTGCGCCTGTGCGGCGGCAGCCTGCAAGGCTACGACCACGGCGGCCGCGATCGGCGTACGCCGGAACTTCATGGACTGTTTCATCGGATCTCCCTCGAATTCCTCGGCCTCTGGGGCCTGCATGGGCGCGGGCTCAACCGTGACCGGCCCGGGGGATGTGATTTTAGATAGGAACAATTCTTATTTGCAAGAAAGAACTGTTGTCATCGCAGCCGATGGCCCGGTCAGGCGTCTGGCAAGCGGAAATCGAGGGTAGAGCGCCCTGCGGGGGCGGATTTACGGTGTTTCAGCCGTGCCGGGTGATGCGCCGGGCGCGCAGCTCGTAGTAGCCGCACACGCCCAGCGTCAGCGGAATGCCAGAAAGCAACATGGCTGAAAGCAGGCGAGTGTCGTCCCCGCCGGAAGGCATAAAGAGGGTCATCAGCACGCCAGCGATCGCCCAGAGGGCGATCGACCCGTAGATGCGCGTGCGAATGGCAACTTGCCCGGACAGTAGGTTTGATGGCACGCGGTGAATCAACACCATGATGAGCGTTGCCACCGCGAGAGCGCGCGACATAGCCGGGTTCTCATTGAATATCGTTGCCACCAGCAGCGCCGCGGTTGCGGCGAGCATGAGCGAGAGTCCCCACGCTCTCTGAATCGTATCCAGCGAATATGCCCACGACACTGCAAGCGGTTGTGTGGCGAAACCATGAGAGACAACAGCGCCTGCAATTGCCACGGCGATCTGAACGTTTGACGCGTCGGAGTGCTCGGTAAGCAAACTCCCCACGAGAATGCCGAGCGGAACGTTCAGCGCGAGCTGATACACAAATGGATTGACAGAACTCGGTGGGCTGACATGCGGACGCCGCACCCATACGGCCCAGGCCAGAGCCGCGACACTGAGACAGCTGATCAGGATTCGGCTTGCAGTGCTCGCTGGAAACGCGACTGCAATTAGCGGCAGCACCAGAGAAAGGGGTATCCACCCATACCACGCCAGCGTGAATGCGCGATGCTGCGTGTAGCGAGTGAGAACGTGGCGCGGCCAGTCGACTGCCCAGAGTTTGCCGCCCAGAAACGTGCTCACGCATAGAATGCTCAGACCCAGCGCTCCCGCGGCTGCGGTTCCACCGGGCAAGCCGCGGCCGCGCAGATAGCCGGTGCCCAGCAAAACGCCCAGAACCAGAAGGAGCGAGGCAACCGCGACGGCCGCCGGGCGCAACCGGGGTTTGCCGAAGTAGGTGCGCCACCATTCGAGCGCTTGCGCGTTCATGAGTGAAAGCGCCGATCGTTCAACTGTATGCAAGTGACGCAGCAGCGCCGCCACTTCTCCCTCGAGGCTGAGACTCCAGATCATCGCGAACCGATTGCGCCACGTTCGAGGCGAATTGCGCAGCAGACGGAGTGCGCGGGACATCGGGCTTTCGCGGTCTTCGATGGATCGCACGAATTGAAGCGCGCGTGCACGTGAGCACACCGCCTCGGCCATCGTGTGGGTTTTCCATCCCAGGCTCAGTTTGTCCCAACCGAAGTGCGAGATCGCAGGTTCGAGCAGGCTGTCGGAACGGGGGCTGGTCTGCAGGATGAGCTGCGCCATGTTCCGCTCGCATTGAGTAGCCGCTTCGATTCCCACGCGGCCGATCTGCAGGGCGACCGAATCGAACGCCGCTCTGAGTTCGTGGATCTCGATAGGCGTCTCTTGCACCAGCGCTCCGCGCAGATGTTGGAGCAGGGCGAGCAATTCCTGCTCGCTACCGTCGTTGAGCCGCGGCCTAGGGTTAGAACGCGTCGGCGAGATGGAAGGCGCGCTCCTTGGGCGCGGCAGCGGCTCCGCATCGACCGCTTCCTCTGCATCCAAGCCTGCGTGCGCGAGCTGTGCGACCCGGCGCGCGACGCCGGCCAGCGCAATCTCATAGGCTGCGCGCAGGGCCTGAAAGCCGTTGGGGTCATCCTCGGGATGCGTCTTCTTCAACTGCCGCGCATAGGCGCGTCGGATCGAGACGGCGTCGTCCGTCGGCTGCAGCTCGAGGATGTCCCAGACCCAATCGTCGGCGCTCACAGGAAGTTTTCACCCTCGAGCCGATCCAGCATCGCCAGCATGGCCTTGCGCGCCTGGTCGATCTGGCGCGGGTCCTGCCGCTCCATCGTTGTTTCGAACACGGTGATGAGACCGGAAACGTATTCGCGTTTGTTACCCAGCAACTGCTGAAAGCAGCGCTCGGCGCGGGCGAGGGCGGCCCGGTTCGCGGCGTTGTCGCGCGGGTGCGTCTTGAGCGCGGCGAGGTCGTGCCGGCGTCGCTCGACGTCGGCGCTTTTCGTGTCGACGTCCTCATCGACGATCACCAGCTGATGCTGGGCGCCGGTCTGCGGAATCTTCACGTCGACTTCCAGCAGTCCGTTGATGTCGTAGGTGAACCGGCAGTCGACGACAATTTCACCCGCGGCGCGGGCGGGCACCGGGATCTCGAGTCTCCCGAGCAGAATGTTATCGACGACCAGCCGCGCTTCGCCCTGGTAGATTTTTACATCCACGCGCGTCTGGCCGTTCTGCAGGGTGGAGAACGTGCGTACCCGGCTGGTGGGTACCACGGTGTTGCGCTCGATTACCGGCGCGAACAGGCCCGAGCGCATCTGCCCATCGGGCAGCGGCTGGCCGATTTCGACGCCGAGCGAGTAGGGACACACATCGGTGAGCACCACTTCTTTCAGGGCTGCGTCGCGTGCCTTCAGCCCCGCCTGCACAGCGGCGCCAAGCGCGACTGCCTCATCCGGACTGAGTGTGATGTTCGGGAACCGGCCAAACATGCGCGTGACAGTCTTACGCACCAGCGGCATGCGCGTGGCACCGCCAACCAGCACCACCTCCGCAAGATCGCCGACACTGATGCCACTGTCACGCAGCGCATTGAGCACGGGCTCGCGTAGCCGTGCGGTGAGGCCTTCGGAAAGTTGTTCGAGCTCGTCCGTGGTAACCGCGCATTCCCAGTTCTTGTCTTGCCAACTCACCTGCATCACGGTGGAGTCTTTGGCCGTGAGCACACGCCGTGCGCGCTCTGCCGCCGCGCGAATGCGCTGGTATAGCGCCGGCTCTTCCTCTTTGTGCGAGAGCTGCCACGGAGCTTTGAACTCGCGAATCATGCGATCGATGAGCAGCTCGTTGAAATCCTCGCCGCCGAGAAAGTTATCCCCGGTGCTGGCGCGCACTTCCACGATGCCTTCGAAGATCTCGAGCACCGTCACGTCGAACGTGCCACCCCCGAGGTCGAACACCAGGAATCGCGCCGACTCTTCCAGGTTGTGAATGCCGTAGGCCAGGGCGGCGGCGGTAGGCTCGTTGATCAGGCGCTCGACGTTAAGTCCGGCCAACTCACCGGCACGGCGGGTGGCTTTGCGCTGCTTGTCGTTGAAGTATGCGGGGACGGTGATGACCGCATCGGTCACCGGCTCGCCGAGATAGGCTTCGGCGTCGGCTTTCAGGCTGCGCAACACCAGCGCCGACAATTCCTCTGGCGAGAACGAACGGTTGCCCAGCGTGAGCGTGCGACGGGAGCCCATATACCGCTTGAAGGCGGTGGCAGTCAGGCCGGGGTGGCTGACCTGGCGCTCGCGCGCGGCGAGGCCGACCAGTACCTGGCCGTCATCGTCGAGACTGACCGCCGACGGAGTGAGCACGTGCCCGAGGCTGTTGGGAATGAGCTCCGGCTTGCCGGCGCGCCACACGGCGGCGGCGCTGTTCGTCGTGCCCAGGTCGATGCCCACGATCATGCGTCAGATCCCACGCAGACTGGTTTTGTCGCAGAATAGCGGCACGCCCGCCAGGCCAGCGGCGAACGGCGGCACGGGAAGCCCGATATGTATCAACCGAATTACTTTGAAGAAAAGCGCACCGAAGTCATCCACGCGTTGATGCGTGCCCACCCTCTTGCCGCGCTGGTGGCGGCCACGCACGATGGTCTGGTAGCGAATCACATTCCATTGGACATACGTCCCGTTCCGGCGCCATTCGGTACGCTGCGTGGTCACATCGCCAAGGTGAACCCACTGTGGAAAATCGCCGGTGACACAGTGCGGGCCGTCGCCATCTTCCAGGGCCCGCAAGGTTATGTGAGCCCATCCTGGTACCCCTCGAAGCAGCAGGATGCCAAAGTTGTACCGACTTGGAACTACGCCGTCGCGCACGCCCACGGCACGCTGCGCTTCATTCACGATGCAGCCTGGTTGAGGGAGTTCCTGGAGGCGCTCACGAGCCACAATGAGTCCGGCCGACCGCACCCGTGGTGGCGCGAATGGTCAACTCGATCGTGGGTTTCGAGCTGACCATCACGGCTCTGGAAGGCAAATGGAAGATGAGCCAGAACCGCTCCGAGGCCGACCGCCGCGGCGTCGAGATTGGGGCACGTGAGAGTGGTGCTCCCGGACCCGCAGAAATGGCCGAGTTGATGCGTTTGCTGTAGGCCGCCCCGGCCGCACGCCATACCGTGGCCGGCGGTGCGGGCATAGCCACACAGTGGCTGCGGCCTCTGGACAATTCATCGGCAGCGCGGTTAAGTCCGCCTCCGGGAGCCCTTGCCGAGCAATAGCCGTCTACAGCGGCCGCCCCTCGCTACGACGCCTAATTACTCGGACAGGCTCCAGTTCGGGCGCTCGGGCACAACGGAGAGACGCGATGTCAGCATTCGACCGGTCAAGCTTCTCGCGGCGCGCGGTTTTGCAGTCCGGCGTGCTGGCCACCGTGGGGCTTACCGTCGGGCGCTCAGCGCTTTCGGCCGCGGCCGAGAGGAGCTTGCCGTTGATCACCAAGGCCATCCCGTCCACGAAGGAAAAGCTGCCCGTCATCGGGGTGGGCACGAACGCCTTTGGCGTCAGCACGCCGGAGGAAATCGCCGCTCGCCGCGAGGTGCTGAAGCGGTTGCCGGAGCTCGGGGGCGCGGTGGTAGACACGGCGCAGGCTTACGGCCAGTCCGAAGGCGTCATCGGCGCGCAGCTCGCGGAGCTCGGGAATCGCTCGAAGATTTTCCTCGCCACCAAGACGCCTCTCGGCGGCGATGTGTCGAAGGCCTCCGAGACACTCGAGAAGTCGTTCAAGAGCCTGGGCACCGACAAGATCGACCTCATCCAGATTCACAACGTGCATGGCGTCGATGAATTGCTGCCGGCCATGAGTGAGCTGAAGAAAGCCGGGCGCGTGCGTTACATCGGCATCACCACGTCGCAGGCCACCCAGTACCCGCAGCTCGTCGAAGCGCTGAAGAAGCACTCGTTCGATTTCGTGCAGGTGGACTATTCAATCGAGAATCGCGGCGCCGAGCAGGAAGTGTTTCCGCTCGCGCTGTCGAAGGGCGTTGCCGTGCTGGTGAACATGCCGCTGGGCGGGCGCCGCGGGGGCAATCTCATGGCCAGGACCGCAGGCCGTGAGTTGCCGAAATGGGCCTCGGAGATTGACGTCACGAGCTGGGCGCAATTCCTGCTGAAGTACGACATCTCCCATCCCGCAGTCACGGTGGCCATACCGGGCACCACCAAGGTCAGTCACCTGGAAGACAATCAACGCGCCGGGCGCGGGCGCCTGCCGGACGCGGCGATGCGTAAGCGCATGGAAGAATTCTGGGCCGGCACTGCCAGCAGCTGAGTTGACCGCTATGAGTGAAAAGCCGCCCGAACACCCGACCCCGGATGAGCATCTGGACGAGCGCCTCGACGAAGCGCTCAACGAGACCTTCCCCGCGAGCGACCCTATCGCGGTTCACGAGCCGCGCAGGCCGCCACCTCGAACGGCAACTGAAGCTGTGACGAAGAGCGGCGCAGAACCCACACCGAAGCGCTGACGCCGCTCCAGGCGCGCACGGAACCATGGTTGCCAGAAACCTGGCGCGAATCGCGCTTGTATCCGCACGCATCGCGCACGATCTGGATCGTGATCAGCCGCCGCTCGTTGAGGCCCTGCGGCGCCTTGGCATCGAGGTGCAGATTGCGGACTGGGATGACGCGTCGGTTGCGTGGGGCGCGTTCGATCTCGCGATCCTGCGATCGCCGTGGGACTACAGCCTGCGCTACGACGAGTTTCTAGCCTGGGCGGAACGCGCCGCTTCCCTGACAACGTTGCTGAACCCGCTGAGTCTAGTCCGCTGGAATACGGACAAACACTATCTGCTGGAGCTCGAGCGCGCCGGCGTACCTGTCATTCCGTCGCAGGGCATCGAGCCCGGTGAGAGCCCCGCCGCGGCAATCGATCGATTCCTGCTCGCCCATCGCGACGAGGAAATCGTCGTGAAGCCGACCATCGGCGCGGGGTCACGCGATGTGCAGCGTCACGATCGAACGAATCGCGATTCCATCACGCAGCACGTGCAAAGGTTGCTCGATGCCCGCCGAAGCGTGCTGCTGCAGCCGTTTCTTCCGCACGTAGAACAAAATGGAGAAGCAGCGCTGATTTTCTTTGCGGGCGCCTACAGCCACTCCATTCGCAAAGGCCCGCTTCTGCAGCGAGGTGTGAGCGCTTCGCAGTCTCTGTTCGCGGAGGAGGACATTGCGGCGCGCATCGCTACGCCAGACGAGCTCGATGTGGCCGAGCGCGCGCTGGTCGCCATTCCTCTCGGAGCGCCGCTCTACGCGCGTGTAGATCTCATCAGAGACGAATCCGGCGCCCCGCGCGTGCTCGAAGTGGAGCTGGCGGAACCTTCCCTGTTTCTGGATTACGCGCTCGGTTCTGCGGAACGACTGGCGGATGCGATATTGGCCGCGTTCAGCCGGCTGTGACCGTAGCCGTAGAAGGCGTAAATCGAAAACCCAAGAATCGTCCACCACAGCAGCCGCCACCAGGTATCCGCAGGCAGCGCCAGCGTCATGGCGAGGCACACCAGAGCGCCGAGCACACAAGTGACGGGAGCAAAGGGCACGCGGAAAGGGCGATGCTCGTTGGGCCTGGTTCGGCGTAGCACCAGCACTCCGATGCACACCACGGCAAAGGCGAGCAGGATGCCGATGGAGATGAGCTCGCCGAGCACATCAAGCGGGAACACCCCGGCAACCAGCGCTGCGAGCACCCCCGTGACCACCGTTGCGACATGCGGTGTCTTGTAACGCGGGTGGCAGCGGCTCATCGACTTCGGCAACAACCCGTCATCGGCCATCGCCAGCAGGATGCGCGGCTGCCCGAGCAGCGACATCAGGATCACGGACGTCATTCCTATGATCGCCCCGAGTTTTATCAGCGAGCCGAGCCATGCCAGCTGCGGATGCGCATCCAGCGCAACAGCCACCGGCTCTGCAACGTTGAGCTGCGCGTACGGCACCATGCCGGTGAGCACCGCGCCCATCGCAACGTAGAGCACGGCCGAAACGATGAGCGCACCAAGAATGCCGATAGGCACGTCGCGCTGGGGATTGCGGGCCTCCAGCGCAGTGGTGGAAGCGGTGTCAAAGCCAATGTACGAGAAGAAGATGATTGCGGCGCCCTGCATGACGCCGCTCCAGCCGAAGTGCCCGGATACCCCGGTGTTCGGCGGAATGTAGGGATGCCAGAGTGACGTGTCGACGTAGTGAATGCCCGCCAGCACGAACACTATGATGACACCCACCTTCAACAGGACCATGAAGGTGTTTGCGTTCGCGGATTGCTTGACGCCGTAGTAACAGACCGCGCTCATCACGGCTGTGATCAGCACGGCGGGGACATTGATGATGGCGCCCGTCAGCCCGAGCGAGCCGTTCGCCAGCTTGCCGACGGGTGCGTTGACGAGCTGCGAAGGGAAATGAATTCCGAATTCCGCGAGCAAGTTGGTGACATAACCGGACCATCCGACGGCGACCGCGGAAGCCGAAAGCAGGTATTCCAGCGTGAGATTCCAACCGATGAACCACGCAAGACCTTCGCCCAGAGTGGCATAGGCGTAGCTATACGCGCTGCCTGAAACCGGCAGGAACGATGCGAACTCTGAGTAACACAGCGCGGCGAGTGCGCAGCCGAAAGCCGCGATGAGCAGCGACAGGGTGAGCGCCGGGCCGGTGTGGTTGGCAGCAACCGTTCCGGTGAGCACGAAGATGCCACTGCCGATGGTTGCACCCAACCCGATTGCCGTCAGCGCCAGCGGGCCGAGGGCGCGCTTGAGGCGCTCGCCGCCGATGGGTTTGGCGTTGACAGTCTGCACGGCAAAGAACTGACGCAGGACGGAGCTCATGAAACCTCGACCCTCGGATGTCTGGCGCGCAGTGTACCGACTTATGGGCGCGGCATGACGGGCTTGCCGCCCGCCACATCCAGCGGATCGGTTCGGGTTTCCCGCAGGAACAGCGTGCCGATGACGGCCGTGGCGGCCGCCACGATCACCGGGTACCAGAGACCCCGATAGATGTCTCCGGTGGCCGCCACGATGGCGAACGACGTCACTGGCAGGAAGCCGCCGAACCAGCCGTTGCCCAGGTGGTAGGGCAGGGACATGGCCGTGTAACGGATGCGCGTCGGAAACATCTCCACCAGCCACGCGGCAATTGGCCCATAGACCATCGTGACCAGCAGCACCAGATAGGTACAGACCAGGATGACCATCGGGCGATTGACGCGCGCCGGATCGGCCTTGGCGGGGTAGCCCGCCGCGACCAGCGCCTCTTTCAGGCGCGCGCGGAAGCCGTCGTTGGCGGTCTTGAATTCCGCTTTGGACAGGCTGGCGCCTTCGAAGGCCTCGATGACCGTGGCCCCCGTGCCCGTGCCCACGACGATGCGAGCAACGCTTTCACCAGGTGCGGCCGCCTCATTCTCGTACGGCACGCCACTGGTGGCGAGCGCCGCCTTTGCCACGTCACACGAGCGAGTGAAGGCTTTCTTGCCCACCGGGTCGAACTGGAACGAGCACTCCGCATCGTTTGCGTGCACGGTGACGGGTGCTGTGGCCACCGCCGAATCCAGTGCGGGGTTTGCGAAGTGTGTGAGCGCCTTGAATGCCGGAAAATAGGTGAGCGCGGCGAGTACGCAGCCCGCCATCACCACGGGCTTGCGGCCAACGCGATCCGAGAGCGCGCCAAACACCACGAAGAACGGTGCGCCGAGGACGAGGCTGGCGGCGATCATGATGTTGGCGTCCGTGGCGTCTACCTGCAGAACCTTCTCCAGGAAGAACAGCGCATAGAACTGGCTGCAGTACCAGACCACCGCCTGACCGGCCGTTGCTCCCAGCAGGGCGAACAGCACCAGGCGCAGGTTCGCCGCGTTTCCGAAGGCCTCCTTGATGGGAGCCTTCGAAAGCTCATTCCGGCCTTTGATCTCGAGGAACGCAGGCGATTCCTGCAGCTGCAGCCGGATGTACACAGAGACGGCCAGAAGCACGATCGACATCAGGAACGGAATGCGCCAACCCCATATGGCGAACTCGTCCCCGAGCGTGACACGGCAAACCAGAATGACCAGCAGCGACAGGAACAGGCCCATCGTCCCGGTGGTTTGAATCCAGCTGGTATAGAGGCCGCGACGCCCTTCCGGGGCGTGCTCGCCGACATACGTGGCAGCACCGCCGTATTCGCCGCCGAGCGCCAGGCCCTGCAGCAGGCGCAAAGTAATGAGAATGATAGGAGCGGCGACGCCGATGGTGGCATAGCCCGGCAGCATGCCGACGAGCGCGGTGGAACTGCCCATGATCAGGATGGTGATCAGGAATGTGTATTTTCTTCCGATCAGGTCGCCCAGCCGCCCGAACACCAGCGCACCGAACGGCCGCACGAAGAACCCGGCGGCGAACGCGAGCAGCGCGAAGATGTATGCCGTGGTGTCGTTCACCCCCGCAAAAAACTGCTTGGAGATGATCGCGGAGAGCGAGCCGTAGAGAAAGAAGTCGTACCACTCGAACACGGTGCCGAGAGCCGATGCCAGAATCACTTTACGATGCGCGCGATCGATGCCGGTTCCGGCGGATGAATTCAAGGCGAGCCCCCAGCGGTGTTCAAGATGTTCTGCGTTTAGGAGTGAGCGTAGCGCCAAGACCCTGTCCGAGTCATGGGGCGGAGTGAAGAAAGTGTCGCTGAAGACCGCCCGGGCGTAGCTACGCGCACAGTCAGGCGGCAAAAACCACGCTTTTTGCCCGGGGCGCGTAGCCGCCGGAAACAAAGCCCGTGTCCGAAAAAGCGCCGGGCCGCGCAGGCCGCAGGCGACTTTTTTCCAATAAACCTAGTAGAGGTTTTTGGGGAACAGCATAAAGAGAATATCCTCGATTCGCTGCCAGGCTCCCCGCGCGGGCTGGCGCCTCACGGTCTGCGCACCCGTGGTCCACTCGAGCGAGCCGTGCGGGCTCAGCCGGACGTGCCACGCGTTCTCCGGCTGCATGTCGCGCTCCATGATGCCGGCGATCTGCGCGGCCAGCGCTTCGCTATCGACGAGCACGCCCATCTCGCTGTTGAGGTCTTCCGAGCGCGGGTCGAGATTCATGGAGCCAACGAACACGCGCTGGCGATCCACCACGATGGCTTTCACGTGCAGTCCCATGAACTTCGATTTCACCGGCGCCGTGTCGGCCACCGTTGCGCGTATGGCTGCGTCCGAGCGCGATTCGTAGAGATCCACGCCTGCTTTCAGCAGGGGTCTGCGCCAGGCTTTGTAGTGGCTGTTCACCGCCGGCACATCCTGTGAGGCCAGCGAGTTCGTCAGGATGCGCACCTTTACGCCGCGCGCGGTGAGCTCGCGAAAGACTTCGATGTCCTGCTCATCGGGAATGACATAGGCGTTCTCGATGATCAATTCACGCTTCGCGCTCTCCATGAGCTTGCGCATCGCTTCCGGCATTCGGTGACGCACCGTGCCGGCGATGGGCACATCGTTCACCACCTGGCTTGCGCCCAGATGCGCGGTGCGCGCGAAGTCCGCGAGCTCCGCGGACCAATCCCCGCGCGCCAGCGGAAAGCGCTCGAGCCCGGGCTGGGCCTCGATCTTTTCCAGCATGGCCGGTGCTTCGGCGCGCAGGTCGCGCCGCGTGGCATGCAGCTTCAGCGCCGACGCCGGCACCACCCAGTCGCTGTTCCAGAAGCGGTCGAACACACTGGAGGCCTGGCGCGCCACCGGGCCGAGGCCGACCAGATCCAGGTCGCGGAAATTGAATTCGGTGGCGAAGCCGAAATACTCGTTACCGATGTTGCGCCCGCCCAGCATCACGGCGCGGTTGTCGGCCACCAGCAGCTTGTTGTGCATGCGCTGGTTCATGAGATCCATGCGTCTCAGGAACTCGATGCCGCGGCCAATCATCGCGCGAACGCGGAACGCGTTGAACAAGCGCAGCTCGATGTTGGGATGCGCGTTGAGCATGGCGGTCTGCCAGTCGCGAACCTTGAGGGTGCGATCGTCTTCCAGAATCGTGCTGAGGTCGTCGAGGATCAGCCGCACTTTCACGCCGCGGTCCGCCGCTTCGATGACGTGCTTCATCAGGAGTTGCCCGGTGCCGTCTTCCCACCAGTAGTAGTACTGCAAGTCGAGCGAATGCTGGGCGGAGTCGATGAGCGCGAGCCGCCATCGCAGACCGTCTTCGTTCGTGTCGGCCACGCGGAAGGCGGAGCGATCGGTCGCAAGCCTGGAATGCAGACTGGATTCGAGTTGTGCCAGCGCCCCGCCGGGTTGCGGGGCGGACGCATGACCTGCGGGCCCTCGGGGCGGGTGCTCGGGCAACGTGGCGCAGCCCGCCGCGCCGAGAACGACGAGCAGTACTAATACCCATCGCGCGCAATACGTTGCCATCAGCCCACGAGCCTATCCGATCGAGAAACGTCTTTCATTGAACCCTGGCACGGAATGGCCGCTATGGCGTCGGCACGGCGATTGCTTGTACCGTGTGGAGAGTACCGATGGGGATGGCGCGAGATGACTGAGTTGGGAAACGCTGGCGGGCATGGTGCGGTTCCGCGGGCTGGGGCGAAAAGCACACCTGCGCTGGCCGTAGACGATGGCGGTTCGGGTGGAGCGCCCGTGTTGTTCCTGCATTCGTTTGCCGGCGACACCAGTCACTGGGCCGCGCAGCTGTCTCACCTTAGAGCCACCCGTCGCGCGCTCGCTTTCGATTTTTCGGGCCATGGCGCTTCCCGCCAGTCGCGGACGCGTGAATATTCCATCCGCACGCTCATTCTGGACGTCGAAGCCGTAGTCGAGTCGCGGCGCCTCGAGGAGTTCGTGCTGGTCGGGCACAGCATGGGAGCGACAGTCGCGGCGGGCTATGCCGGCTCACATCCACAGAACGTGGTGGGGCTGTTGCTGGTCGATCCGCCGCCCGCACCCGGAGCCATGCCTCCGGCGACAGTGCGTTCCATCCTGGAAGCGCTGAACAAGGACCCGTTCGCTTTCGTCGAGCAATATTGGAATACGCAGTTGTTCGTGAATGCGGCGCCGGCCGTGAAGGAGAAACTGCTGGAGTCGTTACGGAAGTTGCCGCGAGAGGCAGTGGTGCAATTGACGACTGACCTGTTCCACTACAACCCGGTGCCGTCTCTTTCTTATTATTCGGGGCCGAAGGTTGCGGTGATTACGCCTCAGAATGATACCGGTGCGAGCCTGCACCGCGTGGTACCGGAAATGGGGCACGTTGTGGTGTCAGGGACCGGGCACTGGATTCAGCTGGATAAGCCGGCGGAGTTCACGCGCCTTCTGGACGAGTTTATTGCGCGCATCGAGAAGGTCTAGTTCTCAGCCGCCCGGCGATTGCGGGCTTCTTGATTCGCGACTCAGTTCGCAGAGCCCTCAATCGCCGGGCGGCTGAGAGAAGTTTCTTTT
>JBDTUL010000079.1:0-15747 GCA_040007735.1 Gammaproteobacteria bacterium
CTGCAGCCCGAAGTTGCCACGGCAGCGCTCGCCGCGGGCAAGCACGTGCTCACGCAAAAGCCCATGGCCATGGAGTTCGCAGCGGCGCAGCGCCTGGTGCAGGCCGCGCAGGACTCGGGGCGCCTGCTCGCGGTCAATCAGAATGGCCGTTTCGATCCGTCGATCAATGCGGCCCGTTCGCTGATCCGGCAGGGCTTGCTCGGCGAGCGAGTGGCGTGCTCGATGAGGATGAACATCACCATGCCGTGGCAGGCCTACTATCGCGATCCCAAGTACGATCGCCTGATGATGCTGCACATGAGCGTTCATCATCTCGACCAGTTTCGCTGGATGTTCGGTACGCCCGAGAGCATATATGCCGCTGCACGCCGCGTGCCTGGCGACGGCTACTACGGTGAGAACTACGCCACCTACGTTTTGCACTATGCGGATGGCTTCCTCGCCTCCAGTGTCGAAGACGGTTCGGACTGGTCCAGTGACTTCGGCATCAGCTACCGCATCTCGGGAACGGAGGCGATACTCGTGGGGGAGATCGGCTGGCCGCACAATCGCAAATCGACGTTGCGTTACGAATTGCGTGCCAAACCCGGCGTGTGGCACGAGCTGCACTTCAGCCGTAGCTGGTTTCCCGATGCGTTCTCCGGAACCATGGGCGAGCTCATGTCAGCCATCGAGCAAAGCCGCGTACCGTTCAACAGCGGCGCCGATAATCTCCAGACCATGCGAACGGTGTTCGCGGCCTACCGATCGGTGGAAGCGGGGCGCTCCGTCTCGTTGGCCGAGATCGGCTAGAGCACCGGGGCAGGGGACTAGTATGAAACGCGCACGCCTCGGGTTCATCGGCGCGGGCTGGTGGGCCACCCAGAATCACATTCCCGTCGCTGTGAAGACCGGAAAGGCGGAACTGTCGGCGGTGTGCCGGCTCGGTGCCGAGGAGCTGGAAAGGGTCAGAGGCGCATTCGGCTTCGCTCACGCGTTCGAAAGTGTAGACGAACTGCTCGAGAAGGTGCCCCTGGACGGTGCGATCATCACCTCCCCGCATGGGCTTCACTACGCTCACGCCCGGAAGGCGCTCGAAGCCGGCCTTCACGTGCTGGTGGAGAAGCCGATGGCCACGAGTGCGCACGAGGCCCGCGAGCTGGTGGCACTGGGCAGGCGGGTCAACCGCCATATCCTGGTGCCGAATGGCTGGAATTTCCGGCCGTACCTGCTTCACGCGCGATCTCTCATCCAGGGCGGAGCGGTCGGCCGGATTCGTCACGTCGCGATGCAGATGGCTTCCCCGGCCGAAGCGCTGTTCAGCGGTCAGCCGTACCCTGGAACGGAATCGAACATGTACCGCCCGCCCGCATCCACCTGGGCCGACCCCGCGAACTTCGGCGGTTACGGCTGGGGCCAGCTCCCGCACCTGCTCGGCTGCCTGTTTCGCATCACGGAGCTGAAACCTCAGTCCGTTTTTGCTCTGGCTGGCGAATCGAGCACCGGTGTGGATCTATACAACGCCGCAGCCATCCGGTTTGCCGAAGGCGCGACAGGCAGCCTCTCCGGCGCCGGCAGTGTGCCGATGAATTCGCCCTTTCAGGTCGACATCCGCATCTTTGGCTCAGAGGGAATGCTGTTGCTCGATCTCGAACGCGAGCGGCTCGTCGTACGCCGGAACGATGATGCCAACCAGGACTATGCAATGGAGCCCGGCGCCGGCGCTTACGAATGCGAAGAGCCGGTGCGGCGTTTCGTCGACCTGTGTCTCGGCTTGCCGGTGTCGAACGAGGCGCCGGGGGAGGTCGGAATGCGTGCCATCGAGGTCATCGACGCACTCTATCGATCCATCCATAGCGGCAAGCTCGAGGGCGTTTGAGATGAGCAGCGTTCGCGCACCGGGTACCTTGCTTCCCATGGATCGCGCCTCCGTGTTTTACGACGGGATTTTCGCAGAGCCAGTTCGCCTGGCCCATGCCGAAGGCGTTGCGGTCCATGAGGATGGGTCGGTCTGGTGCGGCACCGAGAATGGCGATCTGTTGCGAATCGAGCCCGATGGTTCCTCCATGAGCTGCCAAGGCTCCACGGGTGGCTGGATCGCCGGCATCGCGTTCGCGGAAGGTGCGCTGTATGCCTGTGACATTCGCTACGGTGGCGTATTCAGGCTCGATCTGCAAAGCAAGGTCCTGAAGCGCTTCGCCGAAGCGCGGCTCGCCATTCCGAATTACCCGGTGGTGGACCTCAAGCGGCGCAGGCTTTATGTGTCGGATAGCTGCGGGTACGAGGCGCCTGGCCCTGGGGTATGGGCATTCGATCTCGACACTGCGCAGGCTCACCTCTGGTATGACCGGCCGCTGAGCTTCGCCAATGGTATGGCGTTGGCGCCGGATGGCACGAGTTTGTACGTGGTGGAATCGCTGCCGAAGCGCGTGGTTCGCGTTCCGATCCTGCGGGATGGAACGGCGGGGAATGCCGAGCCGGTAGTCGGCGGGTTGGTCGAGTTTCCAGATGGCATCGCATTCGACACCGCCGGCAACCTGTACATCAGCTGCTACGAGCCTTCACAGATCTATCGGTTCGACACGCAGGGGAAGCTCGAGTTGCTGATTCGCGACCCGGTGGCAACGCTCCTCAGTCACCCGACGAACATGGCGTTTCGCGGCAAGACGATGTTCACCAGCAATCTCGGCCGCTGGCACATCACGCAGATTGCGCTGGACGTCGAGGGGAGCCCGGTGCCGCTGCCGGTTTCTCATTTCGCGTAGGCGGTCTCCAGCCATTTCGCGGTTGCCTCGAGCGACGCCTCGTCACCCAGGAATGCCGCGATCCGGTCACCTGCCGCCTTGAAATAGGGCACGAAGCCATCGAATGTCGGGCGAAGGTAGGCGCGCTGCATGGTTTGCCGTGTGCCGCTCAGGAACCCGCCGGTCATGGTGTCGCACTGAGGGGCGGACCAGGCCGCGAGACTTGCCGGTTGACCACCCGAAGCGCAGTACTCGTGCGACTGGTATTTGCCGCTCGTCAGGTACATTGCATAGCGCACGGCTTCCGGCACGTGAGCACAGCCAGCGCTGATGGCGATGCCCGCGCCGCCCAGAATGGCGCCGGCGCAGCCGACGTTGCCGAAGGCGGGTATGTCGCGGAACGTGAGCCGGCGAGCGGAGGGGACGCGGCTGTAGTTCGTATACCCGAACCCAAATGGCACGTAGCAGACATCATCGTGAGAAATCATGTGCTCGTAGCAGCCAATGGGATTCCACTGCCTTGATAGCGGATGAGAAAGCTCCAGTAGCTCGCGTTGCAGGGTGAGGACGGACCGTACCGTTGCCGGGGGCGGCAGGTGCCCGGCTTCTCTTTGCAGCGGCTCGCCAAGGTTGGCGCACAGAGTCAGGAACGTACAAATCGCATCGATGGGAACGCTGGGAAGTGCGATGTACATATCGTTGCGGCGGGCCGCGATCGCAAGCGCGCGCAGCTCAGCCGCGGTAACCGGCGCCGCCGTGCCCAGCCGTTCGAGTAGATCATCGCGGGACGAGGCGACCTGCGCGGCGGCGTCGAGCGGCAAACCCCACAGCCCACCGCTGGCCTCATAGGATGTGTAACAAGGCCCGAGCGAATCGGCCTGAAGCCCCTGGAGCTCACCAGCCGTAAGCAGGGATGTCCAGTCGAGCAACCATCCTCCGGCGTGCGCGGCGCCGACGTAGGGATGGTCAAACACCAGCAAGTCGTACTCGCGCGCCAATGCCGCGAGGTTTCCGTCTCCGAACTCCTTGAGAGAGCGCGCCGCCCACTCGATACGCATCGGCGTGGCGATGTCTTCGTATGACGCCGCGCTGGCAAGCAGCGGCGCCATGCAGCGAGGATGGTCCCAGCCGATGCCACTCAGAGTCACTATCGGTGTCACAAATCGCCTCTTCGATTGCCCGCGGATAATCTATCATATATGATTCGCGGAAGTGATCCCGGGGAGGCTGCATGCAACTGGCCGATAGATTGATGGGCTGCTATAGCGGCGCGGTCTATGACGTGTTGCGTGAACTCGGCGTCGCCGATTGCGTGCTGCCCAAAGCCATTCGGCCTGTCGATCCCTTGCGTCGAATGGCCGGCCCGGCCTTCACGATGACGGGCGAGCGCGTGCAACTGGACGCCCACACGACGCTGATGCGATGGACCGAGTTCCTGTCGCGCGCTCCGAGCGGGGCTGTGGTGGTTTGCCAGCCGAATGACGACGTGCTCGCGCATATGGGCGAATTGTCTTCCGAGACTCTGGCGCACAAAGGCGTGCGCGGCTACGTGGTGGACGGTGGCTCGCGCGACACGGAGTTCGTCCTGCGTCTTGGGTTTCCGGTGTTCTGCCGCTACCAGACACCCATGGATATCGTCGGCCGCTGGGTGCCGACCGCCTTTGAGCAGCCCGTGGTCATCGGGCAGGTCACCATCCATCCCGCCGATCTCATCTTCGGCGATATCGATGGGGTCGTCGTCATACCGGGCGCACTCGCCGAGAAGGTGGTTGCCCGAGTGGAAGAGGTGATGAGCACCGAGAACCTGGTGCGCAAAGCAATTCTCGCCGGCACGGATCCGCAGGCAGCATACCTGGCGCACGGGCTTTTCTGAGGGCGCCTGGTTCCACTGACAAGCTAACAGTACAGCGGGCGTCGCCAACGCAGCGCCCGCACCGGGGGGTATTTAGATGATCGTCAAACACTGCAACACGGCACTGTCGATTGCGTTCGCGATGACCGGCCTGGCGGGCTTGCACGCCGCTCGCGCGCAGGAGGCCGGCGGGGGCGCGGCGAACACGGCTCCCAACGAGCTCGAGGAAGTGGTGGTGAGCGCACGCAAACGCGACGAGCGCGTCACGGACGTACCCGACAGCATTCTGGTGCTGAGCACCGACACGCTCGAAAAAGCCAACATCAACTCTCTGCTCGATGTGGGCTTGATGTTCCCGAACATCGGCAGCAAGAACGACCTGAGCGCCACCTCATCGTTCATCTCGGTCCGCGGCATCGCCCAGACTCGCAACACGGAGCCCGCGGTCGCCATCGTGGTCGATGGTGTTCCGGCGACCACTGCGAGCCAGGTGTGGCAGACGCTGTTCGATGTGAAGCAGATCGAAGTCCTGAAGGGCCCGCAAGGCGCGTTGTATGGGCGAAATGCGATCGCCGGTGCGTTCAACGTGGTGACGCAACGGCCCGGCAACGAGCTCGAGGGGCGGCTCACCGCCGGCGCGGGCAATGGCGAACTCAAGGAAGTCTCGGGCTCGCTGTCGGGCCCGATCGCCGCGGACAAGCTTTTCTTTCGCGTGGCGGCCGGGTACAGCGACTCGGATGGCACCATCCGCGGTGCAACCGTCGATCGCAATGTGGACCTGCGCGAGTCGCAGACGATGCGAGCCATGCTTCTGTACACGCCTTCGGACATGTTCTCCGCGGATGTGCGGTTCAGCTACGACCACGTCGATGCGGGAAATTACTACTATGTTCTGACGCGGCCGATCGGCGCTCCCTTTCCTGGCGCGGATCCGGATTCAAACAGCAACACGTTCGGCGGCTCGCCGCTGTCGAATCCCATCTCGCGCGACTTCGCGTGGATCAAGGTGACCAGCGCCAAGCTTGCCTGGGTGCTGCCGCGGGTGACGCTGACTTCCATTACGGCATCGACCAAGACGTACGAGCGGTACGGGCGAGTCGGGGAAGGCTATGGCGGCAATGGCCCTGGCGATCTCGATTTTGTCGCCGCCGAGCAGCTCGGCAACGAGCAGACCTACGATATCGACTCCTGGTCGCAGGAGTTTCGCGTGTCGTCGAACGATGTGGGCGCGCGCGCACGCTGGTTAGCGGGCGCAAGCTACCTCGATATTCGCAGAAACGACACGTTGCCGGTGTACGTGGATCTCAACGGCAACGGCATGCTGGCCGATGACAGCCCGTTCTACCCGAACGGCACGCACCGGAACATCGAGGCCTACGCGGTTTTCGCCAACATCGACCTCGACCTGGCCGAGAACCTGACGCTGACCGCGGCCCTGCGCTACGACCGTGAGAGGCGCGATCAGCTCGATCGCGACGACCCTGATACGAGCGTCAACTTCCAGCGCGCTACCTTTTCGCTGGCGCAACCGAAGTTGTCCCTGGCATACAAGCTCACTCCCAACCGCCTCCTCTATCTGACCGCCTCACGAGGTTTCAGAAGCGGCGGCTTCAACTCACCGCGCTCACCGCTCCCCACCGTCTTCAAGGCCGATGAGCTGTGGAGCTACGAGGCCGGTTACAAGGGAAGTCTTGCGGATGGCGCCGTCTCCCTCACCAGCGCAGTGTTCTACGAGGACATCAAGAATCGCCAGGACTTTCTCTTCGACGTGGTCGGCGCCGCGCAGGTGATCTACAACATTCCAAAGTCCAATGTGTACGGCGTCGAGTTCGACGCGAACTGGCGCGCCAGCGAGTACTTCACGGTGGGCGCATCGCTCGGCTGGATGGACTCGGAGATCACCCGGTTCGACTCCGGCCCGTTCTTCTTCCAGCCGGTGGCGAATTCCGCGATTGTCGGCAACAAGCTGCCGACCTTCTCACACTGGGGTGCCACGCTCATGGGGGACGTCAACGTGCCCATCAACGGTGAATGGAAGTTCGTGGCGCGCGCTGACGTGGCGGTGCGCGGTGACAACTACTGGAACGTGGTGAATGTGGACAAGGAGAAGGACGTCACGCTGGTCAACGCAAGCCTCGGCATCGAGAGCAGACAGTGGGCGGCCAGCCTCTGGAGCACGAACCTCACCGATGAGCGGTACTGGTCGAACTGGTTCAACCAGCAGACGACCGCGCTTCCGGACATCGGCTACCCGGCGCAGCGCAGGCGGTTCGGCGTGCGCCTGACGTACCGCTTCTGATCTTTGGCGATCAACTGAACGGGCTATAGATGAGCGCGAAGAAAGAACCTCGGAAAGTGAAACCTGCCGCGCGCGGCGCCGACCTGCCTCTGAGCGGCTTGCGCGTGCTGGATTTCACCATCGCGATGGCCGGGCCGCTGGCTTCGCAGCGGCTCGGCGATCTCGGCGCAGACGTAGTCAAGATCGAATCCTTCGCGGGCGACCTGACGCGCCTGTTTGCACTGTGCGGGGTCACGGTGGAAGGTGAGACCACCAGCTACCTGGCATTGAATCGCAACAAGCGCTCGGTTGCACTCAATCTCAAGTGCGCCGCAGGGCTTGCCATCGTGCGCAAACTGGCGCGCTCCGCGGACGTCGTGCTGCAGAACTTCCGTCCGGGGGTGGCTCAGCGGCTGCAGATTGATTACGAGCGGTTACGTCGCGTCAATCCACGCCTGGTCTACGTGTCGATCAGCGGTTACGGACCGACCGGGCCACTGGTCGAGGCGCCGGGCCAGGATCTCTTGGTGCAGTCTTTTACCGGCGTCACATTCAGCGCAGGCGCCGCGGACGATCCGCCGCATGCGGCGCCAACCTACGTCGTAGACACCTGCGCGTCGCATCTTGCAACCGAGGCTGTGCTGGCCGCACTACTGCATCGGCAGCGCACCGGTAAAGGGCAGCATGTGCAGACTTCTCTGCTTGCGGCCGCGTTGGAGATGCAATGCCAGGAAGTGATGACCTATTTTCAGACCCGGCGTCCCGCGCGTCGTGGCAAAGCGCCGTTTGCAAGCGCGTGGCTGGAACCGCCGTACGGTGTTTACCGTACCGCCGACAGCTGGATCGCGCTCAGCCAGAACGATAATCGCATCATCGCGGAAGTAGTGGAATCGGCGGAAATGTCCCAGCTCGCCGCCGCCCAGCCCGACCGGGCCTCCGCTACCGAGGACAAAGTGGCTACATGGCGAGACGCCATGTACGCAGTGCTGCAGGCGGCACTTACCCGACGGACGGCCAAAGATTGGGTCGAGCGATTGTCAGCGCGGGGCGTGTGGTGTGGTCCGGTAAACACGTTCGATGAATCGCTCGACCATCCGCAGACCCGTCCGCTGATCGCCGCCTTCGACTTTGGGGCGCGGCCGGTGCCGGGAGTAGGGCACGTGTTCAACTTCTCCTGCGCACCCGTGCTGCCGCTGCGCGCCCCGCCGCGATTGGGAGAGCACACGGCAGAAGTGCTGCTCGAGGCCGGTTACTCAAAGCGGAGCATCGAGGGATTCATCAAGAAGGGAGCGGTGCGATGAGCGACGCAGTCACGCTCGGCAAGAACAACCGGGTCGCGGAGATCTGCCTCGACCGGCCGCTGAAGCACAATGCCATGACGCCTGCGATGGCCGAGCAGCTGGCCGCCGCCTGCGTGGAGATCAACCAGGACGATCAGATTCGCTGCGCCATCATCTTCGGCGCAGGCAGCAAGGCGTTCTGTGCGGGAAGCGACGTTCGCGCGCTCGATCAATACGAGAGCGTCTTTCACTTCCGCAACCGCATCGATTACTCGACCGAATTACGCTCGATTCGCAAGCCGGTCATCGCCGCGCTCAAAGGCTGGACCCTCGGCGGCGGGCTGGAGCTGGCATTGAGCGCCGACGTCCGCGTGGCTGCCCGGTCGACTCTCCTGGGTGCTCCCGAGGTCGGGCTAGGCTGGGTAGGCGCAGGCGGTGCCTCGCAGCTGCTGCCGCGGCTGGTGGGCTATGGCCGCGCGTTATATCTGTTGCTGGATGGGGACCCAATCGATGCCGCGCGTGCCGCGGCGTGGGGGCTGGTAGAAACGCTCGTCTCTGAAGGTGAAGAACTGAGCGAGGCACGAGCGCTTGCTGAACGCTGGGCGCGTCACTCAACGGTGGCCCTGCAAACCGTCAAAGCCTCGGTACGCCAGTCCATGTCGACGCCGCTCGAGGCTGGCCTGAGATTCGAGAATGAAACGATGTCGTTGTCGTTCGCGCTGAAGAATGATTCCGCCGGCCGCGCCCGGTTTCGCGAGGGCGATACAATTGACAAGGCCAGCGACGGGCCGGGCGGTGCCAGCGAAGACGATGGCGGCCAGAAGAGGTGAGCAAGCTGCGGGCTGGTCCGGCGTCGGTATTGCCTCAGGATGGGGGCATTCTCGTCGGCCGTGCCTGGGCGGGTGTGCCGGGCGAGTCCGCCCCGAGAGTCGTTTCTGCCCAGAAGGGTAAGCTCTACGATCTCACTGCGCGGTTCTCCACCGTGGCGGGTCTGCTCAATTCCGCTGAACCCAGTGTCGCGGCTCGAGCCGTTGTCGGGTTGGATCGCGATCTCGGCCCGATAGAGCTTGTGGTCGCCAACACTCTGTCCCGCGCACGCGACGTGCGCGTCCCCACGCTGCTCGCGCCCTGTGATCTGCAGGCGATCAAGGCGAGTGGCGTTACGTTTCTGATCAGCCTGCAGGAGCGCGTTGTCGAGGAAGCTGCGAGAGGCGATCCACAACGAGCCGCCGAGCTGCGCGCGGTGCTCTCCACTGAGCTGGCAAGTCTCGCCGGCGTGCGGCCGGGCTCTGCGGAAGCAGCAGCCGCGAAGGCGTGGCTCATCGAGCGGAGCCTCTGGTCACAGTATCTCGAGGTGGCCATTGGCCCCGATGCCGAGATTTTCACCAAGGCCCAACCGCTGAGCGCCCTCGGGCTGGGCGCAGACATCGGCATCCTGCGCTCCTCGCAGTGGAACAATCCCGAGCCTGAAGTCGTGCTCGCGGTCAATCATGCCGGCCGGATCGTGGGGGCGACGCTGGGGAATGACGTGAACCTGCGCGATATCGAAGGTCGCAGCGGGCTGTTGCTGGGCAAGGCCAAAGACAACAATGGTTCCTGCGCCATTGGGCCCTTCATCAGGCTGTTCGATGCGCAGTTCGGACTAGATGACGTGCGTCGCGCCGAACTGACCCTGCAGGTGCGGGGGCGGGACGGATTTCATCTCCACGGTACGAGCTGCATGCAGCGTATCAGTCGCGACCCGCAAGACCTCGTTCGCCAGACCATGGGCCCCCATCACGCGTATCCGGATGGCATGATGCTGTTTCTGGGTACGATGTTCGCGCCGACGCAGGATCGCGATACGCCGGGGCACGGCTTCACCCATCACGTGGGTGACGTGGTCACCATTGAATCGCCGCAGCTCGGCACACTCGTCAACCGCGTGGATTATTGCGACGCTATCGAGCCATGGTCATATGGCTTCGCCGCCCTTTTGGCTTCTTTGACTCGGCCGAACGGAACTGACAGCCTGCCGATGTAAATCGCGGTCAACTCTTCCGGGTGCGCACGCGTTCGATATCCCTCAGAAAACGTGTCATCCCCGCCAGGATGTGCCGCTCCACCGCCGCGGCGGCCGATTCGACGTCCTGACGCTCAAGGGCCTTGACGATGCTTTCGTGCTCGCGAAAATTCTCCGCCAGATCCGGCACTCCACGGCCCTGAAGATCACGCGCGGTGCGTGACCCATACGCGAGCTTTTCGTGCAGCTCGCTCAGGGTCTTGTTGTGGGCAAGGCCCACGAGCTCGGTGTGAAACCTGTCGTTGAGCTCGATGAACCGCTTATATCCCTTGAACGTTTTGCCCGGCTTCAGCTGGCCGATCTCCTCGTTCAGGGCCCTAAGCCGTTGTAGCGTCTCGCGGGGCAGGGGAACAACGGCTTGCCGTGCCGCGCCGAACTCGACGACCAGCCGGGCCATGAACAGTTCCCGGTAGTCGCGCGCCAGCGGTGCGGCCGTGACCCGGTAACCGCGATTGAGCTGGTATTCCACCAGCCCCTCGGCGCTGAGGCGGGCCAGCGCTTCCCGCACCGGGATCAGGCTTACGCGTAGCTGGTTAGCAATGCGATCGATGACCAGGCGCTCTCCCGCCGGAGCGGCGCCCGTGGCGATTCGTTCCACCAGGCTCTGGTAGACGAATGCGGCAAGGCTTGTGGGGCGGGGGACCGGCTCGGCCAAAGTCGTTTGGGGGAATCACCCAGGATCGACAATATATGCCGTACGCGCCGGGTCTGCGCAACGTTCGGGCAGGCGCCGTTCGGCTCCTCTATAAGGTGGCGCGTCGGTAGCAGAGCGGCGATACGCCGACGTGCTCCCGGAAGAAGCGGGAGAAGTTTCCCTGTGAGGAGAACCCGAGATTGAAGGCGACTGTGCTGAGCGGCGTTCGCGCCGAGCCCATCTGGCCCATGGCAGTCTCGATGCGCAGCAGGTTCCAGTAGATTTTCGGCGTCATGCGGGTCTGTTCATGGAACAGGCTGAAGAAATGCGGGCGCGACAAACCTACGTGTCGTGCAACGGACTCGAGGGTGGTCCGCGACTCCAGATTCTCCTGCATGAACGTCATGGCCCGGCGCACGCGGAAATCGGAGCGTTGCACGTTCAGGGCGGCCGCTGTGAGCAGCACCGCGTGGTGGGAGCGGACGATCAGGGCGTCGAGGAACAACTCGATCTCTTTCGCCAGGAGGTCATCGAGGGCAGCGCCCCGCTCGATGGCATCCACGAAAGCGCGCGCCGTGGCTTGCACCGCCTCGTCGACACTGAACTGAGGTTGCGCAAAAGGCGCGAAGGAGGCAAGCCCGTGACGGCGCTGGAGCCATTGGGGGCTCACGTAAAAGGTGACCAGTACCGGCCGGTCAGTGGGGTGTATGAGCTGGAAGCTGTGGATCTCGAACGGGTTGATGGCGACCGCGGTACCGCGCTCCATGACGATGTTCGTCGCCCCGACGCTCGCGATGGCCTGGGAATCGCCTACGGCCAGCACGATATGCGCATCCCGATGCGCGTGCGGCACGAGATTGTTTCCGGGCCACAAGGCTGCCGCCCGGCCGAAATCGCCATAGAGAACGCGGGTTTCGCCGTGCACGGGCCCCCCTGGTGCATGCCGATGATCGGGCGCTTACCTCCTGTCAACGCTCCAAAATCCAAACCTCTGTCCGATAATAGAACAGCAACGGTACGAGCGCACCCGGCGCGCGCGAGAACCAGACGCGATGATCAAAACGATCCGAGTCGCCGGACCACCGCGCCCGGCTTAACTCCGGGGCGGCGAAGAGGGACGGGTGACGGCCCTTGCCCGAGCAGGACGGGGACAGGCTACGCCGCCGCGGCGCTCGCGACCGGCAGAGCCGTCGCGGTCTGTTTGTAGTACACGCCGTCTTTCATGATCATCAGCAGGTTGTCGCGATCCTGCAGGAGCTTGATATCGGCCGTCGGGTCGCCCTTCACCAGCAGGAGGTCGGCGAGGAAGTTGTCTTTGACCAGCCCGAGGTCGGGAATGTCCATGATCTCCCCGCCCCATTTGGTGGCCGACATCAGTACCTGTTGCGGCGAGAGACCCAGCATGTTGACGAAATGTTCCAGGTCGCGCGCATCCGTGCCGATGGGATTCCAGGCAAAGCCGTAGTCTCCGCCCGGCAGGATCCGTACGCCTCGTTTCCACAGCTCTTTGTAGACGCGGGGGAATCCTTCCAGCATCTCCATCATTCCCATGCCGCGCGCCACGTTCTCATTGATTCCGAAGGCGCCGGCCTCGTATGCCGTGGTGTAGATGATGCCGATGGCGGGAGCGATGAAGATCCTGTCCTTCTGCGCTTCGACCAGGTCGAAGGTCTCGCCTTCGATGAAGTCCAGGTGATAGATGACCCGGAAGTGGTGGCGCAGAGCCATGCGCACCGCGCCGTCGGCGCGCGCATGGCAGGACAGCCACGCGTTGCGCTCGTGCGCTTCCTCGGCCGCCGCCGCCACTTCCGCGTCGGTATAGGACAGCCGGCGGCCAAAGTTCTTGCGCGTGAAATTGTCCCCCGAGATGTTGAGCTTGACGGTGTCCACGCCCTCTCGAATGAGCATGCGCACGGTGCGGCGAACTTCGTCCGCGCCGTCTGCGATGATCTCGAAGCTCTGGTGATGCATGTGCATCTGACGCTCATCGCCCAGGCCTCCAGTGGAGACGACCTCGGGCGATGCGGCGCGCATGCGCGGGCCAGGCATTTTTCCGGAGTCTATGGCGTTGCGGGCAACCACCTCCGTGCGGATCTTGGCGGAGGCGGCCGAGTACAGGCTGGTGAAACCCGAATCGAGCATGAGCTTCGCGTTGCTCAGCGCGAGCAGCAGATGCTCCTCGGGCGGTATCTGGCCGACTTCCTTGATGTTGGCCATGTTGCTGTAAGTGATGTGCGAATGCGCTTCGCACATTCCGGGCATGAGTGTGTTGCCACCACCGTCGATCACCTCGATGCCGGGCTCGCGAGGGATCTGCGTTGCGCCGTGCGCCACCGCGCGAATCCGGTTCCCCTCGACCAGCACTTCGCCGGGAAACCGGTCCGAGCCGCTGCCGTCGAAGACATTTACGTTCGTGAAGAGTTGCGGTCTCATGATCTGTCCCCGATGCGGTCCGGTTGCCGCGGCAACGTGTCAGTTGCGTTTGAATGCCAGTTTCATTTGTTCGAGTTGGTGCATCACCAGCGCGCAGCCCGGGTCGGCGAGATCGTTCACGACGTTGAAGTGATCCAGCCCCGCGGGCACGAGCAATTCCACCGGATAGCCGAGCGACTGCCAGTGCGCCTGCATGTCACGCGATTGGCGCTGGAACTCCGGGGATTCGTCGGCTGCCACGATCAGCGAGAGCGGAGCGCTATAGCGGTAGGTCTGATGCAACGGGCAATTGCGTTGTGCCTGTGCCGCATCGAGGTGCAGTGTGTTGTTGAGGTAGCTCAGGCGGATTGGTTCCATGTCGAAGATACCGCCGATGGCGCAGACGCCTTTCACCAGATCGACTGGCAGGCCCGCGCCATAGCGAGCCCATTCCGTGCCGAGCAGCATCACGCCCAGATGGCCGCCGGCGGAATGACCGCAGATGTAGATTCGGCCGGGGTCCGCGCCGAAACGGGTGGCGTTGTTCCACAGCCAGGCCAGGGCTCGTCGGTTGTGCTCGACGATGGTGTCCATATCCGCCGCGGGCGCGAGCGCAAAGTTTGTGACCGCGGTGGTGATGCCGTGCGGGCGCATCCCTTCGGCCACGAAGCTGTACTGGCTCTTGTCGAGCGAATACCAGTAGCCGCCGTGGATGAACACGTACAACGGCGCGCCGGCATCCGCGGCGGGGAAAATATCGAGCTTCTCTTTCTCCGAGCTGCCGAAGGCCACGTCGAGCTGCGCGGGCAGCTGCTCACGGGCGCGCTGGCTCCACTGCGCCCAGCGATCGAAATGCTCGCTGAAGTTCGGGAAGCGCGCGCGGTTGTTGTATTGCGCATCCAGGCTTTGCTGGTCGTAATTGCGATAAACGGGGTGGGTCACTCGAGGCTCCGGGCGCGGCAGTTCAGTGCACGATCAGGAAGTTGAAGAGCAGCTCGCTCACCGAGCGCACTTGCTCCACCGGTGTCCAGTGGCCGCAGTACGGCAGCACGTGGAAGCGCGACCCGGAGATTCGGTCCGCAACGGCCTTCGCGACCGGGGGCGGGGAGGTTGCGTCCTCATCGCCGGTAATTACCAGCGTGGGGCACTTCAGCGTGTCCAACGCCGCCGGCTCGGTGGATGCCACGGCCTCGCACGTCAGCGCGTAGCCATTCGGGTCCTGTCGCATCACCAACTCGCGCACGAACGCTGCGACTTCCGGACGCTGTGCCTTGGTCAGCATGGAAGTACCCGCCTGCACGGTGGCGTTGGCGATAGCAACCAGGCCTTCGCTGCGCGCTTTGGCGGCCCGGTCTGCAAGTGCCTTGCGCACGGGATCCGCGGGCGCCTGGATCGGACCTACCAGGCTCAGGCTGCGAACGCGATCCGGGTAGCGCACCGCGAAATGCTGAAGCACGACACTGCCGTATGAGTGACCCACCAGGTGCGCGCGATCGAGCTTGAGTGCATCCATGAACGAACGCAGATCCTCAGCCAGCATGCCCGTACTGATCGGGCCCGATGCCGGAGTGCGGCCGGAGCCGGGCAGATCCGGGCACAGCGTTCGAAAATGTTTCGAGAGCGAGCTTGCGCAAGCGCGCCACACGTTGCCGGTGGCGCCCAGACCATGCAGCAGCACCACAGGCGCTCCGGTGCCTTCCTCGTCATATACCATTTGCATTGTTCAAGACACCTGAGTGAGCTTGGGGGAGATCGCGGAAAGACGGTCGCGCAACGCAAGGGGCAGCATGTGTGGGGGGAGGCAACCGTCCTCCGACAAGCAGTAACGCTGTATCACGACCTCGAGGTCGCAAGCGTCGCTCGAGTCGAGCCGGGAGAATCGCAGCCGCTGTTTTCGAGGTGCATCGAGCGCAACGGCGCAGGGCTGCCGGCAGGCGCCCAGGCAACTCACTCGCAGGAGCTGCACCCCATGGCACTCGATGATATCGCTCAGTCGAGCAGCCAACTCCGCGCCCGGAAGACCGCTTTCCTGCGCATCCCGCGGGCAGGTTCTGCAGATCAACAAGGAATTCATGCTGGACCTTCCGTTAGCTATGGAACGCGCCGGCGCTTGATTTCGCGCCTCGTTGGCAGCGCATCGCCATGCCCCCGGAAGGCTAGCACCATCGTGCGAGCGTGGTTTTCCGGCTAGTCTGAAAGTTGATCAGAGAGTCTGATTTCACTCTGGGAACGCCTTTCGTGCCTGCATGGCGGCCTGAAAAAATTCGCGTGTTTCGCGCAGGCTTGCACGCGGGCTCACGATCAATGATCGGGCCGCCGCGCGCACCGCGTCTCGCTGCGATTCGCCCAGGTACTCCGCGGGAGATTTGCCGTCGATCCGCGCAAGCAGCAGGCCAGGCAACAGCGCGGCCGCGCGCGCTTCGAACTCGGGCGGCGACTCCCACCTCACATTGGGCAGGTATGCATCGACGATGCTGTCAAACATCTCGTGCAGACCGATGCCGCG
>JBDTUL010000080.1:0-15722 GCA_040007735.1 Gammaproteobacteria bacterium
TCCGCCGCCGCCATGCCGGTGGCCGCCGCAGCTACCGAGATGCTCTGCAGGCTGATCATCTTGCCCATGACGCCGCCGCTGGAATTGGAGGCGGCCATCAGCTCCGGAGACAGGCCGAGAGTATTCGCAGTGACCACCTGCAGATTTCCGAACAGTGCATTTGCAGAGGTGTCGCTGCCCGTGAGGAACACGCCCAGCCAGCCGATGAGCGCGCTGAAGAATGGAAACAACGCGCCGGTCGCAGCGAAGGCGAGGCCAAGCGTTGCGGTGCTGCCGGAGTAGTTCATCACATAGGCAAGCGCGAGCACGGAGGCGATGGTCAGAATCGAGAAGGACAGATCGCGCGCGGTGCCGCCGATGATGGCCATGAGTCTGCGGAGCGACACACGCAGCACTAACGTTGAGCAAAGCGTTGCCATCAAAGCCGCCGTGCCGGAGGCGGAGAGAATGTTGATGGTGAATTTCGCCCCGTACGGCGCGGCTTCTGCCACTACCGGTGGCAACCTGCGAACCGCTCCATCGAGACCCGGCCACGCGAACACTACTGTGGCCTTGTCGAGCAGCGCTTTGAACGGCCCGTAACCCCACAGCAGCACGAAGATCACGAGAAGAATATAGGGAGACCAGGCGCGCATGACCGTGCCCGTAGAAACGCCGGAGTCGCCCACTGGTGCGGGTGCCGCTTCCTTCGGACGCCAGAGATGAAGAAGCGCTACGAGACCGAGCATGGTGACGAGCGAGGCCAGGATGTCGGTGAGATACGGGCCGACAAACGTGGCCACTAGAAACTGGGTGCCCGCAAAGCAGACGCCGGCCACGAGCGCCGCGGGCCAGACGGCGCGCAGCGCGCCCCAGCCACCCATCACGGCCATGAGATACGCGGGGATGAACAGCGACACCGGCGCGCAGATGCGGCCGACTTCGGCGCTGAGCACGTGAATCGGCAGATTGGTGACGCCCGCCAGTGTGACGAGCGGCGTGCCGATGGCACCGAACGCCACCGGCGCGGTGTTCGCGATGAGGCAGATGGCCGCCGCGTAGAAAGGCGTAAACCCCAGGCCCGTGAGCATGGCCGCCGCGACTGCGACCGGTGTGCCGAACCCGGCGGCACCTTCGATGAATGCGCCGAACGCAAACGCGATGAGCAGCGCCTGCAGGCGACGGTCCTGCGTGAGACGCCCAACCGAGTCCTTGATCAACTCGAATTGCCCGGTCTCAACCGTGAGCCGATAACGAGCCACCGCCCAGAACACGATCCACGCAATGGGGAAAAGGCCGAAGGCCGCGCCATATACCGTGGAGTTGAGCACCAGCGGCAGCGGCATGCCTTGAATGAATAATGCGACCAGCATTGCCGTGGCGAGCCCGAGCAACCCGGATTGCCATGCCGAAAGCCGGAACACCGCCAGTGCCAGCAGCAGCACCAGGATGGGCAGCGCCGCACACGCCGCGGACAGCGGCAGGCTACCGCCAACGGATACATACACCTGATCCCACATCGCGAGCCCCCTCGACGAAAAAAACTAGGAACCTGTCCGGACAGGTTCCTAACCGTTGGCGACCTTCTCGGTCGGCCAGGGCAGCACGGTCGAGGTCAATTCGGCTGCCGCGTCTGCGGCAGCCACAGGAGTGGCTGGCGCTGCCGAGGCACCTGAGGTGGGCGCGGCGACGGTGGGTGCCGCAGCGGCCAGGCGGGTGATGCGCGGAATGGGCTCTTGCCCGTGCAGGCGCAGGCCGGTGTTCTGCAGCCACCGGTCTATATGTTTTATGAAGCGCTGCGTGGCTTGCGCGCGCAGCTTTTCGACTGCGGTGGCGCCGAGGCGCTGCTCCTGATCTGCGGTAAGGTGGTACCACCACTGCAGGCGATCGAGCCGGCCGCCCTCGAAATACGGCATGGAGATGGTGAATCTACGGCCATTGCGTGTCGGGTCCGTTTCGGCGTACGCGAAATAGTCCTCGAGTGCACGTGGCAGTTCGATGTGCATCATTCCGAATCCGGAAGCGCGAAGGATGTCGGATAATAGCGACTTTCCTTCGTGACTTTCTAGTGATCTGAAATGCCTGACGGCAGGATCCACGGGGATCGAAGCGACCCCGGGCAGATAACGGCGCGGAGCGCCGACGAGAGAGTACTTTTGAAACACTTCCACCCATGACCACACACAGTTTCTTCCCCACGCGGGTGTATTCGGCCCGGTTGCAGCCGTCACGCTCGCGGGGATTGAACACTCAGCTGCTGCGCGAATGCCGGCAGTTGCGCGTTGACGATGCCGCGGGACGGCGCTGGTCGGCCACCAGCTATCCCGGCGGCTACACGTCTTACAACTCCGCGAGCCGCATGCACCGCATGTCGCCGACGTTCGCCGTGCTCGAGCGCCGCGTCGATCGTCACGTGAGGGCGTACGTGCGCGCGTTGGAGTTCGACCTTACCGGCCGCAAGCTCGCGATGACGGACTGCTGGGTCAACATCATGCCGCGTCAGGTGGTCCACGGCCTGCACCTGCATCCCCTGGCCACCCTCAGCGGAACGTATTACGTGCAAACGCCCAAGGGATGCCCCGGCATCAAGCTGGAAGACCCGCGCCTGGATCGCTTCATGGCGGCGCCGCCTCGCAAGGCCGGCGCCGCACGGCCGTGGGTGGTGCTGCCGGCGGTGGCCGGCGGCCTGATCCTTTTCGAGAGCTGGCTGCGCCACGAGGTGCCGCCCAACCCGGTGGCCGGCGAGCGCATCAGCATCAGTTTCAATTACGGCTGGTTCTAACGGAGCCAGCCGCTCGGGCAGGGTTCTGACGCATTCCCTGCAAAAGCAGGGCGTTGCGTGCGATGACCCGGGCCGGTATCCCTTTTGAAGGACCGCGCCGTCGATCTTTGAGCCAATTTCGCAATGCTTTGCGCGTCTGCATTCTAGGAGCCTGGGAAAAAGGCGGCAGGGTGCGGCATGCGAGTCGGGGCAAGGGTTTGGATGTTGGCGGTTCTGGCGGCACTGGGCGCCGGCGCGAGCCCGGCATGGGCGACGGAAGGGTTGGAAACTTCCCAGAATTGCCACGAAGTGTCGCAGGCGCGTGCGCGAGCGCTGGGCGAGGAGGCGCGGCGACTGGGCGCGCACCAGCGTGCCGCCGAATGTTATCTGGCGGCTGGCGAGCCGCTCGAAGCCGACCAGTCGTTCATCAAGGCGTCACTGCAGAACAGTGTCACCACGTCGCAGAAGCTCTCCACCACCGTGGGCGATGCGAAACTGCAGGCGGCGCGCATTCGGCAGGCGTTTCGGGGGAAGTAAACCTCCACCCTGGGTGCCTATTGGTCAGACAGGCCCCTAGCCGGCGCTACCGATAGCGCCTAAGGTCCGCGGTCACTCATCCGGGTGATCAGGGGCTTTCCATGACTCGAGTGGTAGGACTTTCCGGCAGCCTGCGGCGCGGCTCGTTCAACACGGCGCTGCTGAATGCGGCAGTGGAGGCGGCGCCCTCCGGGCTCTCCATCGACGCACAGTCCATTCGCGGTATTCCGCTCTACGACTTCGACGTGGAAACGCAGGGCATGCCCGAGAGCGTCACGCAGCTCAAGGATCGGATCGCGAGCGCGGACGGGCTGTTGCTCGTCACCCCTGAGTACAACAACTCGATTCCCGGCGTGTTCAAGAACGCCATCGACTGGCTCACGCGTCCCGCTGCCGATATACCCAGGGTGTTTCGAAATCGGCCCGTGGCCATCATGGGCGCCTCACCCGGCCGGTTCGGCACGCTGCTCTCGCAGACCGCATGGCTCCCTATCGTCAGAACTCTGGGGATGCGGCCGTTCTACGGTGCCAACCTGTATGTGTCGGAGGCGAGCAAAGTGTTCGATGCGTCCGGGAAGCTCGTGGACGCGGCGGCTCAGGCGCGCCTGCACAGCTTCCTCGCAGGTTTTGCCCAGTTCATCGCCGGCGGTCACCCGTGAAAAAACTGGTCATCGTCATTGCGCTGGCCGTGCTCGCGTATCAATTCGCGACGCGAGATGGGCCGACGTCGAACAACGCCCCGTCACAGGACGCCGTCACCTCCCAACCTGAGATTGGCGCGGCCCAGCCCGATGCGCTGACGCAGGCCTATGACCGGCACGAGAGCAACGTGCAGGTGCAGAGCGAAGGGGTTGTCGCGAAACTGCTCAAGGATGACGACAGCGGTTCACGTCATCAGCGAATGATCGTGCGGCTGCCTTCGGGGCACACCATTCTTATCGCGCACAACATCGACCTCGCGCCACGCGTGCAAGAGATCGCTGAGGGCGACACTATCTCATTCGCGGGCGAATACGAATGGAACGACAAAGGTGGCGTCGTTCACTGGACTCATCGCGACCCTTCCGGCCAGCACGTGGCCGGGTGGATCAAACATGCGGAACAGATTTATCAGTGAATGCCGGGCGGTTGGGAACGCCAGATTCGCCAGGCTTCCCCGCCCGTAACCACTCAGAGTAAGCCGCCACCGAAGCGTCGCCTTCTGCCGGCGCCCACGGCGCAAATTCCGCCGCGGTAGCCGGGTCGTACGGCCCTTCCTTGATCTCGAGAAACACTGAGCCGTCGGCGCGCGACAACAGCGTGTGCCACGTTGCGCTGGGTGTCTCGAAGCCCATATCGGGCAGGCCTTCACCCACCGAATGCCGGCTCACGACGCGGCCCGTGTCATCGAACGTGATGACGTCGAACTGCCCCCGCAACACCAGAGCGAACTCCGAGCGAGTGAGATGCCGGTGCGGCCGGAAGTACGTTTCGCGATCGGCAGCGACGAAGAAGCGTTGCACGACATCTGCGGACGAGGCGTGCACGTTGTAGTGCGCGCGCTTGCGCGGGCTCGCCGTGGCCTTGCCTGCAAGCTCATCGAGGGCGGCTCTGGAGAACAGTTTCATCGGGTGCGTATCGAGCCTGTGGGAGTTTGATTCTGGCACAGGTCACAGATTCGAGCCCTACAGGGCGCCTCAATGGGCGGGCACGTGCAGAATTCAGCGAGAGCATCACCTGCTCCAGCGCGAAGGTTCGCCGGAGACGGACCCGCCGCTCGATGCGGACTGATCCGGCTCCGGCGCAAAATCTACAGATGCCGCGTTTCGGTTGGCTCGTGCTGCCAGTTATTGTTGCGGCCGTCGAAAAAATTGACGGGTGCCCGGGCAAGCTCTGACGGTTCGGCATCGTCCAGGCAGGCGAGATTCACCGAAAAATAATCGCCGCCCAGCTCTTGCACGTGCCCGCGCCCGAACGAGTGCACGCCGCAGTGCTTGCAGAACAGGTGGTGGCCCTGCTTCGCACCGAACTGGTAGTCCGCCATATCTTCGGCGCCCGACAGCAGGCGGAAATCCGCCGGCCTGATGACGACGCCCCACCTGCGAATCTTCGTGCAGATGGAGCAATTCGCTCAACTGCGGCCCCGACCAGTGCCGGCGCGACTGGAGCAGGCAGAGCAGGCGGAGCAGTCGGGGCCGAGGTCTGCAACATCGGCCAAGGCTAGGTCCATCACGCACGGCTCTTACCGGTTTCGCATGCGCCTGAAACTTGCGGGGTCGATGGAGCTTCTGTCGAAGCGAGTGCCGGTGTGGTGTGGCGCGCTCGAAGCCGCGGGCGCTGACGCCTGCACGCTCAGCGCCGGCGCGGATTCCATAGAGATGCTCGCCGCAATGATCCTGATGACTCCCGCGGACTTCGAGATCCTCGATTCGCACGAGTTGATTCCGGAGTTACGCAGGGTGGCGGAGCGGCTGATCAAAGCAACCACGTGATTTCTTACGGGCGCTCCGCGCCGCTATCTGCCGCCGGTCGCTTCGATCCGGCTTGAACCCCTGGGCAGCCAGAAAAAAAGGCGCCCGACTTGCGTCAGGCGCCTCAAGAAGGCAGGCGGTGTGAGCGCCTGCCTCGTTGGCGGGAGAGGGGGGCTCCCCGACAACTAGACCGAATCGATCAGAAGATCCGCTTGACGGTGATGGCCGCTTCTCGAGGCGCACCGGGCTGGCCGATCACGAAGCCGATCGGCGCTGCCTGGCGGAACTTGTTCACGTAGTAGAACTTGTCCGTGAAGTTGGTCACCGACAGTGCCGCCTGCCAATCGCCACTCGCCGACTGGAACGTGAGGCGGGCGTTGCCGACGGTGTAGCTCGGCACCTGGCCGTCCACGCTGTTGTCGATTGCCGTGAAGAACTCAGACTGGTAAGTGGCATCCACGCGAGGCGTGAGCGTCCCGAAGCCGAAGAACGGCAACTCGTACTGCGCACCGATGCTCGCCTTCTTTTCCGGGGCGAAGATCTGCTTGGTGTTCAGGTTCACCGTGGTAATGCCGGCGGTAATGCGCGTCAGCTCGAAGTCCAGGTAGCTGGCCGAAGCGCTGATCGAGAGTCCACCGTAAGGACGCGCCTCGATCTCGAGCTCCGCACCTTTCACGTCCGCGTTGCCTGCGTTCACCGGCGTCGCGTTCGAAGCGGAATTCGGTGTCGGCTGGTTGTTCGTGAAGATGATGTCTTCGTACTGGTTGAAGAACGCGGCGCCGTTCACCCGCAGGCGGTGCCCGAAGAAGTCGCTCTTTACGCCGATCTCCGAGGCCTTCAGCACCTCGGGATTGAACGGCACTTCCTGCTCGGCCACGAACGGGCGCGGATTGACGCCGCCACCCTTGAAGCCGGTGGAGTACTGCACGTACGTCATCACGTCCGGGGTCCACTGGTATTCGACGCCGCCGCGATAGTCCACGCGATTGCCCGTATACGTGCCGGTGGTTGCATCCACCGCGCCGGCGCCCGTGTAGGACGGCCCAGGCGCGTAGGGGTTCAGGCGGCCGAACGTGTAGTCCTTGTTTTCCTTCGTGTAGCGTGCGCCGGCAATCAGGCTGAGCTGGCTCGTGACGTGATACACGGCGTGCGCAAAGCCCGACTTGCTGTCGGAAGGAATGGAGTCGTTGCTTCGGAAGATGTTCTCGGTCGCGGCGCCCGGGCTCAGCAACCTGATACCGCCGGTGTTGCTCTGGGCATCGTAGTAGTACGCACCCACCGTGTAGTCGAGCAAAGAGAACGCACTGCCATTCACACGCAGCTCCTGCGTGAACTGGCGGTGCGTGAACGTCGTGCGAATGAGCTGAATGGTGTACGGGCTGCCGTCGTAGTCCACGCTGAACTCACCCGAGTACCGCCGATAACCCGAGATCGAGGTGAACGACAGGGTGTCTGTGAGCTTCCACGTCAGGTTGTTCGAGATACCGTACGAGTCGACCGGGTTCGTGTCCGGAATCGAGAAGCCGTTGTGCGTGCCGGTTCCGGGGCGGCCGAGCAGGTTCGCCGGATCGGTGTACCCCAGGTTCCCGTAGGTTGCGTACGTGGTGTATTGATCGGGGCCAGTGATGAACTGCGCACCGTTCGGCACCTGCGCGTTGTTCAACTGCAGGAGCTTGGTGGCCGCAACCTCAGAGCGATCCTGAGTCACATCGGCGATCAGGTTGTCCTCGATCGCATCCGTTGCGAGCCAGCGAACCGCAAGGCGCATTGCCTGCAGATCCTGGCCGCCTTCGCGGCCGATCTCGCAGTCGGACCCGGCTGCCACCGTCGAAGGAACGCTCGAGCCCGGATTCGCACAGGCAAAGTCCAGGCGCTTCATGTAGCCATCGCGGTGCTTGGAAACACCGGCCACGCGGGCGAACAACGTGTCCGGCACGAGCGTGAAGTTAGCGCCGGCGCGCACGTCTGTGCGATTGAAGTCGCCGTACGTCGCTTCGACGTAGCCACCACCGTCACCATCGGGCTTCTTCGAGAACAGCTTGATGGCGCCGCCGAGCGAGTTCTTGCCTGCCAGCGTGCCCTGCGGACCGCGCAGCACTTCCACGCGGTCGAGGTCGAGCAGATCGAACACCGAACCCTGCACGATGCCGTTGTAGACATCATCGATGTAGACGCCGACGCCCGGCTCGAGCGCGAAGCTGTTGTCGGTCTGGCCGACACCGCGGATGAACGTCTGCGCGGAAGGCCCGAAGCCTGTGGAACCCACCGTGCTGATCACGTTGGGTGCGAACGATGTGATGTCGGTGATGCGCGTCAGGCTGCGCTGCGCGATCTGCTCGGAGCTGATTGCGGTGATGGCGACAGGAGTCTTCTGCAGCCCCTGTTCGCGGAACTGCGCGGTGACCACCACTTCTTCGAGAAGTATCGGCTCGCGCTCGCGGGCCGTGCCCGGCTCCGCATCCTGCGCATGCACGCCGGCTGCGCCGCAGGCGAGTGCGATTCCCATTGTGACGGCGCGCGCGGTGGCGCCAGAACGGGCGGCGGCGCGACTCAGCTGCAGGAGCTTCTTGATCTCTCCGGAAACGTTCATGAACTTCCTCTGTATTGCCCAACCATGGCAAGCCTTCTCGACAACCTGTCGCGGCTTAGTGACATCTGTATTACGTAGCCTTCTACGTAAACTGCGTAGCAGGCTACCTATCTTGAGGGGCGATGGTCAAATGCATCGCAGCCTCGATGTGAGTGCGGTCACACGGCAACCGGATGTCGCCGAATGGAGTGCGTCGTGGCTATTGCAATGAACAGGCGCTGTGGTTAAAGGCGCACGTGGTGAACAGCGCGCATTTGCTGCGCGCTATCCATCGGAAGAGCCATATCAATTGGAAGAAGGAGGGCCGAGGTGAAATGGACCGGGCGAGGCGTGCGGTCGCCGGGATTTTTTCAAGCACCCGGCGCGCGGAGGAACTCGATCCGAAAGAAGCTCAGTCCTTGAGATACCCGAGCATGTGTTCGAGCGTGACCAGCATGCGCCGCACATCCTCGACACTCAGGTCGCCGAGGAAATCCTTACGCACCCGGGTCGTCAACTCGCGCATCTCGGTGAGCGCCGCTTCGCCCTTGGCGGTGATGCGGATGATGCTCGCGCGCCGGTCTTCGTCGCTGCTCAGGCGCTTGACCAGGCCTTCGCGCTCGAACTGCGCGATCATGCGCACGAACGTCGGCCCTTCCACACCCACGCGTTTCGCAATGGCGCCGAGCGCGCTGCCGTCGCGGGACATGGCGACCGCGAACAATGCTTCCCAGCGCGCCTGGCTCTGGCCGATCTTGCGCAGGTGCTCGTCCAGGTATTTGCGGTAGCGGCGCGCCAGCATGGTGAAGCCGCGCGTGAGCCGCAGCTGCAGGTCGATCTCGGAACCGACCCGGAAATGTTTCTTGTATTCCTCCAGCAGCTCGTCGTTCTCGAGGTGTGCCTGCAATGGCGCAGGCACCTTCACGCGCGCGGTGCGCGGGCGGGCCGCGCTCGGCCTCGGCCCGGAGTGCTGTGCACTACTCATTCGACTGGCCATCGGAAATCCCCCTGGATGCGATCGACAGACTTCGCAGCATCTTCTACTTTATTTGTGCGCTTGCCGGCGTGCCCGGACCTGTGTCGGCAAAACGCCCCGGATTAGATAAGAGTTCCGGCGGCGAGGGCAAGCCCTAATTGTTGGGCCGGACGCGCGTGTCGGCGGTCAGGTCGAGCAGGTCGATCTCCGCTTCGGCTGCGTGGAAGGCGTCGTCGCCGATCACTTCGCGCGCCCGCATGTCCATCAGCGCTTCCCGCTGCGCCCGGACCGCCCGGCGCTGAAGGGCGGCGAGATCGGCGGGCTCGTGGGTCTCCGGGCGGATGCGCGCCTTATATTCCCGGCGCAGCAGCTCGGCCGCGTCCTCCGGCAGCTGGTTCTCCAGGGACTTCAGGGCAGCACGTGCCGACTCGACGCGCGCCAGGTTGAGCTCGCGTTCGACCGACCCGTCGTCACGCAGCCCGAGCCAGCGAAGCAGCGGGCCCAGCGTCATTCCCTGCAGCACCAGCGTTACCAGCACCACGCAAAAAGCACAGAACACGATGAGATCGCGGTGAGGAAACGCGCCTTCACCGCCGCCATCCGGCAGGGCGAGGGCGGCGGCAAGTGTCACGATGCCGCGCATTCCGCACCATGAAACGAGAATGCCGCTGCCCACGGTCGGCAGAATCATGGGTCGATTAGAACGCGTTCCAAAGCGGCGAATCTTCCAGCGCATGAGGGCCGTGTAGGGCATGACCCAGGCGATGCGCACGAGAATGACGGCCAGGCATACGGCTCCCCCGCACAGAAGGTAGGTTTGCCATTCGGCCCCGTGGATGCGCCCGGCAATGCCCCGCAACTGAAGTCCGATCAGTACGAACGCGAGCACGTTGAGCACGAACACGACCACTTCCCACACGGCATACGACGAAATTCGTTCGCGGCCGCCGACACGTCCGCCTGCGACGCGTGCCAGCGTCATTGCAAAGCTGACTACGGTGATGATGGCGGAGACGCCGATGCGTTCGGCGAAAATCCACACCGCGAAGGTGCCGATGAACTGCAGGACGATAGAGACGGTCAGGTCCGTGATGCGCGCGGTGATCCACATGAAGGTGCGCGCAATCAGGATGCCGGCCACCACTCCGCCGCCGCACGTGAGCAGCAACATGGGCAGCAGGGTCCAGCCCGAGAACGCACCGGTCATCGCTGCGGCTACGGCGATTCGATAGGCGAGCAGTGCGCTCGCGTCGTTGAACAGGCTTTCCCCTTCGAGGATCACCATGAGCCGGTGAGGAGGGCGCAGCTTGCGCAACACGGTGGTGGCGGCCGAGGCATCCGGTGGCGCAACGATCGCCCCGAGTGCCAGCGCGGCGGCCCAGGGCATCGTCGGAACGAGCGAGCGGGCCACGATTGCGACGGCCGCGATAGTGAGCCCGACGACGACGATGGCCAGCACCGTGACGGAGATGAAATTGTGGCGCAGGTCCCGGGGCGACGCATCGAATGCCGCGTCGAGCAGCACGGGCGCCACGAAGAGTGCGAGCGCGAGCTCCGGATCCAATGTGATCTGAGGTGTGCCGGGGATCAGTGCAATGCCTGCGCCGGCGAGCGCGAGCAATGCCGGGTAGGGCACGGCGAAACGGTCCGCCAGCAGCGTGAGCAGCGCGCCCACGACCAGCAGGCCGATGACAAGCTCGAACAGGATCATGGACAGCTCCCCGGCGCCGGACCGTGCGCGCTCGAAGATTTCCGACCGGTCAGCTCAGAGTGTCGAGGCTGTCGTGAGCACTACGCGATTGCGCGTGTCCCGGCGCGAAACGATGTGGGCATCCTGGCGCAGGGCGCTCAGGAAACCGTCGATGTCGCCTGCATGAAAGGAGCCGCTGACCCGTATCCCGCGCATCGCATCGTCTGCCAGCACGAACTCGGTATTCGTATACCGGTCGACCTCCGCCAGGGCGACTTCGAGCGGCTCACCCTGGAAAATCAGCATGCCACGCTGCCAGGCGAGCTGTACATCCATCTCTGTGGGCGCCAGATAGCGCACCGATTCGGCATCCGGCTGCACGATGGCGGATTCGTGCGCGGCCACTACGGTTTCGAGCTGCGGATAGCGGTTCACGGGAGGCCGCGGACGTATTTCGGGCTGTGCTTCGGCGAGAATTCTCACGCGCCCCGCGGTGACCGTGAGCGCCACGTTGTCCGGCGAAAGAATGCGAACGTTGAACGAGGTGTCGTCCGCCTGCAGCACGCGTTTGTCGGCGTGCACTTTGAAGGGCCTGGATTCGTCGGGCGGCACACGAAAGCTGGCCTCGCCCCACGCCAGGAACACGTCGCGCGAGCGCGGCGAATAGAGCACCGAAACCGCCGAATTCGTATTCAACGTGAGCCAGGTGCCGTCGCCCAGCTTTACCGTGCGGGTCTCGCCCACCGTGGTCCAGTAGCGGGTGCTGTCGACTGCCATCGCCTTCATGCTCGGCGGGCCGAACAGGTTCAACGGCGAGCGCCCGGCCAGGAAGATGGTGCAGATTGCGACGATGCAGAGCGCGGCGACCGAGGCGCCGGCGATGACGGGGAAACCACGGCGAGGCGCTTCGAAGCTCGACTGGTCCAGCGGGAACAGTTCGGCGAGCACGGACATGACATCCATGCCGCGCCACATTCGCGCCATCTCCAGCAGCGCCTTGTGATGGCAGGGCACGTTGAGCCAGTGCCGGATGTCGGTGCGCTCCTCGATGGACAGCCCGCGGTCGAGCCGCGCGAACCAGACCGAGGCCTCCTCGCGGGCTCGCCTCAGATCCGGAAACGCGACGAGGTTGCTCATGGACGGTGTCGGGAGGCGCTCTTGCGGCTGTCGGTGCCCTCGCCGCCGTCGAGCGGGGCGCCCAGCGATTCCATGTAATCCCGGCACATGAGCAGGCCCTGCGCGATGTACTGCTCCACGGTGATGGGCTTGATGCCGAGACGTTCGGCTATGTCCTGCTGGCTGAGCCCGTACACCTTCTTGAGGATCAGGGCGCGCCGGCACTCTTCAGGCAGCGCGCCGACGGCCCGGGAGTACGCCACGAATCGCAGGTTGGCCTCGGACCGGGACTCCAGCGATTCGGCGGTGAGCCGATGGAACTCCTGCAGCGGCAGGTCTTCGATCGGGATGCCGAGGCGGCTGCCGGTGCTCGAGGTGGGGTTCAGCGCGAGGTTGTTGGCTGTGCGCACCAGGAAGGCGCGCGCGTTGCGCACCGTAGCCTTGCCGGCCGCTTCATACGAACGTGTAAACGCTTCCTGCAGAATGTCATCGACTTCACGGCGATTGACGATGCGGCCCACGGTTCGCGTCAGCGTGGACCTGCACGTTAGAAACACCGCGCGGAGGCCGCGATTTTTCGGCAATGTGCTCGAGCTGCTCTCGGGCATGCGCCCCCCAGGGCTTCGGCCAGACGAGTCAATCCGCCAGAAATATAGACCCCGCTGTTGGACGCGGGCAAGGACGTATCGCTCATTGTCGCACCCGCCGCCCGGCGCGGCGCCGGGCCGCTGCGCCGGCAGGAGCGGTCTATCTGGACTGCGCGCTCTGTCCGAACAGGATCTTGCGAGCCTCGTCCGTCAGGCCCGGATTGTTGGGCGCGTAAGGGTCCGAGGCGCTTTCGTAGGCCTTGACCGTGGCCGGGCGCGCCCGGATGGCCTCGAACCAGCGCGCAAGGTTCGGGAAGTCATCGAGATTCTGGCCGTGGCTCTTATGCGGCACGATCCACGGGTAACACGCGATGTCGGCGATGGAATACGCGCCCGCGATGAACTCGCGGCCCTGCAACTGCTTGTCCAGCACGCCGTAGAGCCGGCCGGTCTCCCGCGTGTAGCGGTCCATTGCATAAGGGATCTTCTCGGGCGCATAGACGTTGAAGTGCCCGTTCTGCCCGGCCATCGGGCCGAGGCCCGCCATCTGCCAGAACAACCATTGAATGACCTCAGCGCGGCCGCGGAGGTCTGAAGGAATGAGCTTGCCGGTTTTCTCGGCTAGATAGAGGAGGATCGCGCCCGACTCGAACATCGCAAGCGGCGCGCCGCCCCCCCGGACGTCGTGATCGACGATGGCCGGGATGCGGTTGTTCGGCGCGATGGCGAGGAATTCGGGCTTGAACTGCTCGCCTTTGCCGATGTTGACCGGAATGATCCGATGGGGGAGCTGCAGTTCTTCGAGAGCCAGGGAGATCTTGTAGCCGTTCGGCGTGGTCCAGAAATAGAGATCGATCATGTGCGCAAGGCCCCGGCGGCTACTATTGAGAGACAGTATGGGGCGGGGCGCTCGTCCCGCAAATGAATCAAAGGGGGGGAATGCATGGTGACCCGTTCGAGAGAGAAGGCCGCGCGGGGCCGCTTTTTTGCGCGCCTGGGCTGCGCGATGCTGAGCGCGTCGCTCGCCGGCTGCGGCGGAACATCCGCACTGAACGGCACCGGCACGCCGAAGATCGCCGCGCTTCAGGAGCCGCTGATGCTGCTCGAGCGTGACGCCGCTCGCCTGGAGGGTGCGAAGAGCATTCGCCGGCTGCAGCGCGCGTATGGGTACTACCTCGACCAGGCGCTCTGGGACCCGATGGCCGACCTGTTCGCGCCCGAAGCCACCCTCGAGATCGGCCTGGACGGCGTGTATGTCGGGCAGAAAAGAATCCGCAGCTATTTCTATCACCTCGGCGGCGGTCACCAGGGTTTGACGGCCGGGCAACTCAACGATCACCTCATACTTCAGCCCGTGGTGGATGTGTCGCCGGATGGCACTACTGCCAAGGGGCGCTGGCGCGCGTTGATCATGGGCACGGCACCCGGGGTAGGTGCCGCGTGGGGCGAGGGCACCTACGAGAACGAGTACGTAAAGCAGAACGGCGTCTGGAAGATCAGCAAGGTGCACTGGTACCAGACCTTTGTAGTGCCGTACGCCGGTGGCTGGACGAAGAACGCGGATCTCACCGGCGGCATCTACGTGTCGAAGCAGCTTCCTCCGGATCGTCCGCCTTCCGAACACTATGAAGTGTGGCCGGGCGTGTATACACCGCCGTTTCACTATAAGAATCCTGTTGCGGAGCCTGCCTCGGGGTTGCCGAGCGACGCCGCGTCTGATGCGACTCCGGCGGCCGTTGCGCTTCGCAGCGCCATCACGCTACTGCACGGCCGAATCGAGCGCCTGCGCGACAGGGACGAAATCGAGAACCTGGTTTCGATGTATGGCTACTACCTCGACAAGCAGCAGTGGGATCTGCTCACCGACCTGTTCGCTGAAGACTCGACGATGGAGATCGCACAGCGCGGTGTGTACGTCGGGAAAAAAGGCGCGCGGCGTGCGCTCGAGTTGTTCGGGCCGCAGAACATCGAGAAGGATCACGTCCACACTCACATGCAGGTTCAGCCCGTTATCCATGTATCGCAGGACGGGCAGCGGGCGTGGGTTCGCAGCCGCGCGGTGAGCCAGCTCGGCACATTCGGGCAGGTGGGAGTCTGGGGCGATGGGGTGTACGAGAACGAATTCGTCAAAGAGAACGGCGTGTGGAAGATCCGGCACGACCATGTCTACACCACGTTCTTCACGCCATACGATCCCGGCTGGTCGTTCGGCGCCAGACCGGCGCCGAAGGTCAGCGCGAAGATTCCGCCGGACGGGCCGCCCAGTGAACTTTACGAGAGCCTGCCCGAAATCTACGTTCCGCCGTTTCACTATCGGAATCCCGTGACGGGTGAAGGCGGCACGGCGCCGCTGCCCGGGGGCGTACGTTCCATGTACGTCGAGACGCCTGCTGCGGTGTCGGCATCGGCCGCCGCGATGACTGCTGGCCTGCCGGCTGCATCACGCAAAGCGGTGGAACGCATCGAGCGTAATGTCACTGAGATCGAAGACGAAAACGCCATCGAGAATCTGCAGAGAACCTATGGCTTCTATGCAGACAAGGCGATGTGGAAAGAGGCGGCTGATCTGTTTGCCGCCGATGGCACGCTGGAGATCGGCGGGCGTGGCGTGTTTGCCGGCAAAGCGCGGGTTCTGCAATACCTGACGCGGCTGGCGCCTGAGGGCCTGACGCACGGCAGGCTGATCAACCATTTGCAGCTACAGCCGATTGTTCACGTGGCGCCGGACGGCGCATCGGCGCGCGGGAGATGGCGCTTCCTCGCCGAAACCGGCGAGTGGCAGAAGTCGCAGGCGTGGGGGTCGGGGGTCTACGAGAACGAGTATGTGAAGGAAGGCGGCGTGTGGAAGATCAAATCACTCCACGCGTATTTCAGGTTGTACACGCCGTATACGGATGGGTGGGCCAAGACTTCATTGCCGCTCGCAGGCGTTGAGAAGGATTTTCCGCCGGACCGGGCGCCGACGGTTGCCTATGAGGTGTTTCCCGCCACTTTCGTGGCGCCGTTTCACTATAAGAATCCGGTGACGGGGAAATGAAGTTGCTGAAGTATTGAGCT
>JBDTUL010000081.1:0-15503 GCA_040007735.1 Gammaproteobacteria bacterium
CAGTCCCAGTGTGGCTGGTCGTCCTCTCAGACCAGCTACGGATTGTCGCCTTGGTAGGCCGTTACCCTACCAACTAGCTAATCCGACTTCGGCTCATCCAATAGCGCAAGGTCTTGCGATCCCCTGCTTTCACCCGTAGGTCGTATGCGGTATTAGCCTGAGTTTCCCCAGGTTATTCCCCACTAAAAGGTAGATTCCAAAGCATTACTCACCCGTTCGCCGCTCGTCAGCATGTATTGCTACACCTGTTACCGCTCGACTTGCATGTGTTAGGCACGCCGCCAGCGTTCAATCTGAGCCAGGATCAAACTCTTCACTTGAAGATTTTGAAACATCAACATTTACTCGAATTGAGTAAACAATTGGGCCCATTGCTGGACTTTATCTTGGTTACTCGGTCAATTGCGCAAAGGCATTAACGCGAGTCCCCACACAAGTTATCTGCCAAACTTTTAAAGAGCGCTTAGTCCGCTGGGGGCTAAGAGGGGCCGGCAGTATAGTCACCGGCCGCCTTTCGTCAACTTCCGTTTCAACTTTCGTTTACCGCGAAAACCCCACCCGGTTCGCGAAGCGCTCCAGGCTTGTGGGGGCGCGCAGTATAGCCGCCGTCATTTGCTTGTCAACGCTTTGAGCTAGGGAATTTTCCCAGTAGCCACGGCTGTGCTCCGGGCCCAGTAATTCCAGCGTTTTCGAAGCGTTGCCCGCCATCGATGCCTCAGACCAAGCAGTTGATCGGCAGGTCGGACGCCAACAGTCACTCCGCCGTGTGTCCCCAGTCGAGCAGCGTGCATTCGGGACCTATCTAGGCGCTCGGCGACAACGCTCGCCGCGTGCCCAAAACGGGCTGTTCCGAGGGCTTGATCGGGGCCGCTGCGACTAGAGGTGCGTCATGTGTCTCGACGCTGCGAATTGACCCCGCCTTTGCGCGTCTAGTACGGTCCGACGCTTGTCTGGCTGAGGCGTAGTTGTCGCGTATGGCGCTCAAACTGGGAGTTCCGGGGCTAACCCCGTCACGCGCACTGCTGCTGTTGGCCGGCTGTGCATTTTTGGCCTGGGCCTGGCTGTACGAGGGGTCCAGTACGCCCAGTTCGCAGCCCATTCCCGCAGCCCCCGGCAGCGTTACCCCGGCAGCTGTAACGGCATCGGAACAGCAGCAGCCCAGCGTCCGCTTGATTGTTTCGGCCGGGCAACAGGCCTCCCTCGGCATGCCGGCAGTGCTCGGCGCCTCCACTATCGACGTCATCGTCAGTCACAACGACACGCTCGACCGCATTTTTCGCCGGCTGAAGCTCGACCTGGCCGACCTCGCCTCGCTGCGCAACCTGCCCGGCCTGAAGAATGGGCTCGACCGGCTGCGCCCCGGCGAAGCGCTTCATCTAATCCACCGCGACGGCTCGCTGTTTGGCTTCGTGCGCCAGTTGAGCCCCAGCGAGACATTGAAAGTGACGCGCGACGAGACAGGCTTCCAGTCCGACGTGCTGGAAAACCCGCTCGAAACGCGGGAGCGCACCGTCCGCGGCAGCATCGACAGCTCGCTGTTCGAGGCCGTTGCAAAAGCCGGCGCCCACGACCAGACCGCGCTCGCGCTGGCTGAGATCTTTGGTTGGGACATCGACTTCGTGCTCGACATCCAGCCGGGCGACACCTTCGTCGCCACCTACGACGAGATTTCGCAGGACGGCCAGTACGTAAAAGACGGCCCTATAAAGGCGGCACTGTTCGTAAATCAGGGCCGCGAGTACCGCGCCCTGCGCTACGTCGACCCCGCCGGCGCCGCTCACTACTACACACCGGAAGGCGTGAGCATGTACCGCGCATTCCTGCGCACGCCCGTGGAATTCACTCGCATCAGTTCCCGCTTCAACCCGAACCGCCGGCATCCCGTCCTCAACATGATCCGCGCTCACAAAGGTGTGGATTACGCTGCGCCCATCGGCACTCCAGTGAGGGCCGCGGGCGATGGACGTGTGATATTCGCGGGGAAAAAAGGCGGCTACGGCAACGTGCTGGAAATTGCGCACACCCGCGGCGTCGTCACGCTTTACGGCCATTTGTCGCGCTTCGCGAAGGGCATGCATGCCGGTCAGCGCGTCACGCAGGGCTCGATCATCGCGCTCGTGGGGATGTCCGGCCTGGCAACCGGCCCTCATCTTCACTATGAATACCGGGTCAACGGCGTCCACCAGAACCCGCAGACAGTGAACCTTCCGAGCGCGGAGCCCATCGACGCTGCGTGGCGAGCCGATTTCGACACGCTGGGTGCCCCGCTGCTCGCTACGCTCGAACCACCTCCCGGTCCGGCACTCGTTTCCCGCTGAACGGGCGGGCGAGCGCCCGGTCTACTGTCATCACGCTGTCATGTGACACGTGATTGGATCCCTGTTCTTGCTCGAGAAACCGTATGGATTCCCCGGATCTCAAGAACCCTGACTTCTACATCAACCGGGAACTGTCGCTTCTCGAGTTCAACCAGCGCGTGCTCGCGCAGGCGCTCGACGACAAGGTGCCGCTGCTGGAACGGCTGCGCTTCCTGTCCATTGCATCGAGCAACCTCGATGAGTTCTTCGAGATTCGCGTCGCGGGGCTCAAACAGTTGCATGAGCTCGGCTCCGGCACACTCGCTCCGGACAGCCTTTCAATTCCGCAACAGCTCACCGCTATCCACGATCGCGCGCAGAGCCTGGTGGCGGATCAATATCACTGCCTGAACGAAGTGCTGCTGCCGGCACTGCAGGAACAGGGCATCCGGCTGATCGGGCGCAAGGAGTGGACGCCGGAACTGCACCGCTGGCTCGAAGACTATTTCGAGCATGAAGTCGAGCCGGTGCTGAGCCCGCTCGGCCTCGATCCGGCGCGCCCGTTCCCGCGCATCCAGAACAAGAGCCTGAACTTCATCGTGCGGCTGCAGGGGAAAGATGCGTTTGGCCGGGACAGCGAGCACGCCATCGTGCAGGCGCCGCGCTCTCTGCCCCGCGTCGTGCCGACACCGCCGGACAAAGGGCGCGGTGCATTCGTGCTGCTCTCCGCCATCGTTCACGCGTTCGTATACAAGCTGTTCGCGGGCATCGACGTGCTCGGCTGTTATCAGTTCCGGGTCACGCGCAACAGTGACCTGTTCGTCGACGAAGAAGAAATCGACGACCTGCGCCGCGCACTGGAAGGCGAGCTCGCGCACCGCCGCTACGGCGCCGCCGTGCGCCTGGAGACCTCGCGCGACTGTCCGGAGGACATGACGCGCTTCCTGTTGAAGCAGTTCGCGCTGAACGATGTCGATCTCTATCAAATGCCGGGGCCGGTGAATCTCAACAGGCTCTCCGCCATCTACGACCTGGTGCAGCGCCCGGACCTCAAGTACCCGATTTTCACGGCGGGGTTGCCGCAGCGGCTGACGGGCTCACCGGATATGTTCGCGGTCATCCGCCAGAACGATGTGCTGCTTCACCATCCCTATCAGAGCTTCGCGCCCGTCATGGACTTCGTGCGCCAGGCCGCGGCAGACCCGCAAGTGCTGGCGATCAAGCAAACGCTCTATCGCACCGGCAACGATTCACCGGTGGTCGATGCGCTGGTCGCAGCCGCGCACGCCGGCAAAGACGTAACGGTCATCGTGGAACTGCGCGCACGGTTCGATGAAGAAGCGAATATCGAGCTTTCCAACCGCCTGCAGGAAGCGGGCGCGCACGTCATGTATGGCGTGGTCGGATACAAGACGCACGCGAAATTGACGCTGGTGGTGCGGCGAGAGCCGGGCGGAATTCGCCGCTACTGCCACCTCGGCACGGGCAACTATCACCCGCGCACCGCGCGCACTTACACGGATTACGGCTTGTTTACGTGCGCCGATGAAATCGGCCAGGACGTCCACGAGTTGTTCCTGCAGCTCACGAGCCTCACGCAGACGCCGAAGCTCTGCTGCCTGTTGCAGTCACCATTCGGGCTGCACGATGCGGTCATCCAGAAACTCGACCGCGAAGGTGAGCATGCCCGCGCCGGCCGCCCCGCGCGCGTCATCGCGAAGATGAATGCGCTCGTCGACCCGCAGGCGATCGAAGCGCTCTACCGCGCATCGCAGGCCGGCGTTCAAATCGATCTCATCGTTCGCGGTGTGTGCGCCTTGCGCCCGGACCTGCCCGGCGTCTCCGACAACATTCGCGTGCGCTCTGTTATCGGGCGTTTTCTCGAGCATTCGCGCGTTTTCTACTTCGAGAACGGCGGCGAGTCGGAGATGTATTGCGCCAGTGCGGACTGGATGGAGCGCAATTTCTTTCGTCGCGTAGAAGTGGCGTTCCCGCTGCGGCGCAAGTCGCATCAGAAGCGCATTCTGGAAGATCTGGAAACCTACCTGCGCGACGACACGCAGTCCTGGCTCCTGCAGCGGAACGGCATGTACGTACACACCGTGCCGAAGAGTCCGCCGACGAACGCCCAGTTGGAACTGCTCGCGTCGTATTCCGCGGGTTCAGCGATCACGCTTTAGTCACTGGAAAAAAGTCGCCTGCGGCGCTTTTTTCGGACCTCGGCTTCGTTTCCGGCGGCAAAAAGCGTGGTTTTTGCCCCCTGCCTCTGCGCGTAGCTACGCCCGGGCTGGCAAAGCCGACGAAACGCCGCAGGCGACTTTTTTCCAATGTACTACCGCTAGCTGAAGACTCGCAGGCGGAAGTCGTGCGCCTTGAGGTGATCGATCTCCTGCTGGAGATCCGCGGCCGTGAGCGGGTGATCCTTCAACCAGCGCCCGGGAAACTTCACTTCGAGCGTGCGCGGCCGCGCCGTGAGCTCAATATTGGGCAGCGCCACCGTGCTACGCCCCCGATGCAGCAACACCGCGAGCCGCAACAGCACGATCAGGAAAATGATGTCGCGGTCCCACGGAGGCACGAGCTCCTCCAGGCCTTCGAGCGACAGTTTGCGACGATGTCCGCCGATCAATCGCGCGAGCAGCCGCTGCTCTTCCCGAGGGAATCCTGGCAGGTCCGCGTTCTCGAGCAGGTACGCGCCATGGCGGTGATAGCCGTTGTGGGAAACGTCGAGCCCCGCTTCGTGAAGCCGGGCAGCCCACTTGAGCATCAGGTCTACGAGTGGATCCTCGAGCTTCCACGTCTGCCGTACCTGCGTGAGAAAGCCCAAAACGGTGGCCTCCACTCGTTCGGCCTGCGCGAGCTCCACGTGATAGCGCTGCTGCATGCCGCGAACGCTGCGTTCGCGGGCATCCTCATCCGTGAAGCGCCCCACCATGTCGTAGAGCAGGCCGTCACGCATTGCGCCGTCAGCGATGCGCATGGATTCAACCCCGAGCATGTCGAACACCTCGGCCATGATCGCCGTGCCACCCGGAAACACCGGCCGGCGTTCGTCTGTGATCGACGCGAGTTGCAGCTCGCGCGTCGACCCACGTTCCACGAGATAGGCGAGCACACGCTCGAGCCCATCGGCCGTGATGTGCATGGCTGAAGGGTCGAGTTCGCGAATCGCCTCGCCGATCGCTCGCACCGTGCCTGAACTGCCCGCCGCGTTCTGCCAGCCGCGACGACGAAACGCGGCTTGCACAGGCGCAAGCTCAAGGCGCGCCGCGACGCGTGCGCGCGCAAGGCGCTTCTCGGTGATCTTGCCGTCCCGAAAATATCGTTCGCTGAGTGCTACGCAGCCCATCTGCAGGCTTTCGAGTTCGAGGGGCTGCAGCCCTTCGCCAATGATCAGCTCGGTGCTGCCGCCGCCAATGTCGCAGACGAGGCGCCGCCCGGCCTCGCTCGGCATGGTGTGCGCAACGCCCGAGTAGATGAGCCGTGCTTCTTCCATGCCGGAAATGATTTCGATGGGATGACCGAGCGCTTCACGCGCCCGCTCCAGGAACGCCTGCTTCCGTCGCGCCACGCGTAAGGCATTGGTGCCCACGACGCGTACGCTGCGCGCATGCATGTCGCGCAACCGCTGTCCGAACTTCTGCAGGCAGGCGATGGCGCGAGCCGCCACTTCCTTGTCGATGCGGCCGTTCTCTTCAACGCCGGAGGCGAGCCGCACCATCTCGCGCAGGCGATCGATGACGACGAGCTGGCCGTGCGAATAGCGCGCGACCACCATGTGAAAACTGTTGGAGCCCAGGTCCACCGCGGCCAGCACATCCGGCACGCCGCGAGACGGGGAGGAGCCGGAGTGGGAGCGGGATTCGGCTGGAGAGCGCGCGACTACGGGCGGGCTCACTCTCGAGACTGCAGCGTTACACCGAGAAGGAAGAGCCGCAGCCGCACGTAGTCGAGGCTTGCGGGTTACGAATGACGAACTGCGCGCCGTCGAGACCTTCCCGGTAGTCGATCTCCGCGCCGCCCAGGTACTGAACGCTCATGGGGTCTACCAGCAGCTTCACGCCCTGGTTCTCGACACAGGTGTCGCCGTCCTGGGTGGACTCATCGAACTCGAAACCGTACTGGAAGCCGGAGCAGCCGCCGCCCTGAACGAACACGCGGAGCATCAGCTTGGGGTTGCCTTCACCCCGGATGAGGTCGCCTACCTTGCGCGCGGCGGCGTCGGTGAACACCAGCGAAGGTGCCATCGTCTCGTCGTGAACGGCTTCAGCGATCGTACTCATCCGTATGCCTCGTCGGATCCCACAGGATCAGCAGTCTAGGAGCGATACGTGACAGGGTCAAAACACCCCGGCACGGCCCCGGTCACGCGGGCTTGCCCAAGCTTGCTACCGGAGCACTCTGGATTGTGGCGACCGACCGCAAAGGCAAGGGCACGAGCTTACCCTTGATTTCCGCCCCGAGGGTCATCTCGATGACCCCATAGTGTACGTTGCCGTACACCCGGGCGGTGGCCCCCAGCACGAGGCGGGCGCTGGCACGAATGTCGCCCCGGACCGACCCGTTCAGGACCACATTTGCCGCTTCCACCGAACCCTCGATCGAGCCGTGCTCGCTCACAGAGAGGGTGGCGGCATCGTCCCCTTCCGCCCGCACGTTTCCGGCCACGCGGCCATCCAGATGCAGCCCGCCCGCGAACTCGACGTCGCCCTGAACGCTCGCGGCCTTGCCGATGAGGGTATCGATGCGTGCACTGGGTTTGGTATCGCGGCCGAACATAGCAACCTCTCTAACTCGCATCCACGGTCCACGGAAACGTCTGGGTGAGGGGCGAGACGCCCTTCTTGCCTGCGCGCACTTCCACCGTCAGGCGCTCGGGCTGGAACCCCGAAGGTAGCGCGATATCCTGGTCGAAGTTCTGGAAGTACCGGAAGTTGAAGGGTAGCTCACGAAGTTTGGGCGCTGTGATCGCCGCGAGGTCGAGGCTCGAAGCGGCCCCGCCCGAGCTGCCTTCGGCGCCCATCACCCAGGTGCCAACCACCACGTCCTCCGGCCTGACGGAGCGGACGAGCGTCATGCGTACATGGAAGCGCCCCGGCTTCTCCCCGGCCGAGATGCGTAGCTGCTGAATCTTGACCCCGAGCGAAACCGCGGACTGAGCGACGATGCCCCGGTAGAACGCGAGCTCCTGGGTTTGCCGCGCAACCTGGGCCTGGAGGTCACCGATGGTCCGGGAAACTTCCGCCTGCTCGCGAGCGCGGCCGACCCGAATGGTGTCCAGCTCCGCCAGGCGCGTTCGCAATTCCCGATTCGCTTTCTCGAGCCGGTCCATGACGACTTCGTGCTCCACGCGCTCCTGGGAGACGGCGAGGCGGTCGTAGCCGGCGTCGAACCGCCCCAGCTCGTATACGACATAAAGGGCGAACAACCCCAGCAGCGTGATGGCAACGCCCATGAGCACGCGTCGCGTGGGAGCGTGGGGGCGGACGACGTGGCGGGGGGGTGCCTTTGCCATGGCGGCTTATGATGCCCGCGAGGCGAAAGACCTACGTTCGATCACTCGACAGATGCCGCAGCCTGTCCGGCGGGATCCGTCGCTGTGACCTCACCCCACCACGACGGGTGGGCGAGCGCCTTGCCCGGAAAGGCCACGGCCGCGAGTTCGGTGAGCGCGCTCATGTAGACGGGGCGCTTGAAGTAGATGACCTCGCGCACCGGCTCCCAGTAATTCGCCCAGCGCCACTGGTCGAATTCGGGCTCGCTGGTGCTATCGAACACGAACTTCACGTCGTCACGCTTCACGCGCAGCAGGAACCAGCGTTGTTTCTGGCCGATGCAGACCGGGCGCCGATTGCGCCGAACGTATCGGGGGGGCAGGCGGTAGTGCAGCCACTTGGTGGTGCTGCCGATGAGCTCGACGTCTTCGTTCACCAGGCCCACTTCCTCGTGCAGCTCGCGGAACAGTGCCTGCTCGAGCTGCTCGCCCCGGCGAACGCCACCTTGCGGGAACTGCCAGCCGCGCCCGCCCGTGCGACGGCCGAGGAATACGTCACTGGCGCCGCGCATCAGGATGATGCCGACGTTCGTGCGGAACCCCTCGGAGTCGATGACATCGCTCATATCGAGGTCGAGTCTGCCACAAGCCTGCGCGGACGGCTCGCGGCACCCGCTAAGCTACTTCGATGTCGAGAGCGGTCTGGTTCGGAGCGGGCGCGATGTCGCGCCTGATGGCGTTGCTGCTGCTGGCCTTTGCGGTCTTCGCGGCCGCATTACTCATTGGCACCTCAGGAGTTGGCGTGCGTAGCGCGCTCGCCGTTCTCGGTGGCGCAGGCGACGAAGCCGCGCGCAGCGTGCTGCTCGAGGTGCGCCTGCCTCGTTTGCTCGCCGCGTTTGGTGTCGGGGGTCTGCTCGCCGTGGCCGGCGTGCTCCTTCAGGCCCTGTTCCGAAATCCGTTGGCGGATCCGTTCGTCCTTGGAGTGTCCGGGGGCGCGGCCGTCGGCGCGCTGTTGGCAATGCTCGCTGGCGCAGCCGTGGTGGTCGTTCAGTCCAGCGCCGTGGTCGGTGCGCTCGCTGCGGTTGCGACAGTTTATCTGCTGGCACGTGGAGGCGGAACGCCTCGCTTGCTCCTGACTGGAGTGGTGATCGCAAGCGCATGCGGAGCGCTGATCAGCGTGTTGCTCGCCGTCGCCGATTCATCGCGCGTGCGAAGCATGGTGTTCTGGCTGGCCGGTGACCTTGGATGGGCGCCGAATCCCACCACCAGTGTCATCGCTGCGGTCTCCGCAGTGGTGATCGCTGTCTTGCTGGCACGGCCGCTCAACGTCCTTGCGTCCGGCGAGATGCGGGCCCGAAGCGTGGGGCTGGAACTCGAAGTGTGGCGCACGCTGGTGTTCATCGCGTGCGCGGCCATCACTGCGATAGCTGTTGTGAGCGCAGGCACGGTTGGATTCGTTGGGCTCATCACCCCGCACGCCGTTCGCATGCTGTTCAAGACTAGCGATCACCGCATCGTTGCACCCGCGGCTGCTGTGCTCGGCGGGACATTGCTGGCTGCTGGAGATCTGGTAGCGCGGACCATCGCGAGCCCGCGTCAACTACCGGTGGGAGCAATCATGGCGCTGGTGGGAGCGCCACTCTTCATCGCGCTGCTGCGACATCGAAGCCGCAGCAGCAGCTGAAGATCACACCACGATGTTCTGCGACACCGCCACTCGGTTGCGGCCTGCAGTCTTGGCGCGATAGAGCGCCGCATCCGCCTCGGCCATGAGCCGTTCGGCCACCAGCTTGTGGTCGCGCGCTTCCTGCGTCGGCTCAGCCACGGCGACGCCAATGGAGAGGCTCACTGACTCCGAGTGTTCGTCGTTCACCTTGATGGGCTGGCTGCGAACCGATTCGAGCACGCGCTGAGCGACCCGCTCGCCATCCGGCAATCCCCCCTGGGGCAGCACGATGCAAAATTCATCGCCGCCGAAACGTGCGCCAATATCGCTCACGCGCATTTCGGTGTCGATGCGCCGAGCAACCTCGCGCAGCACCGCATCGCCTGCGAGGTGACCGTGCTGATCGTTGATAGGCTTGAAGCGATCGACGTCGATCATCAGGCAGGCAATCGGCTGCCGGAACCGCTGCGCGCGCGCCAGTTCCTCGCGCAACCGCGCATGCAGATAGCGCCGGTTGTGAAAGCCCGTGAGGAAATCCGTAAGTCCACTGCGCAGCAGTTTCGCGCGGTTGACCGCGTTCTCGACACACAGCGCGGCAACCAAGCCGAGGTGCGCCAGAAAATCTGTGGCGAGCTCCGACGTGAAACGGAAAGGATCGGAGCTTGCGAAGGCCAGCACGCCGTCGAGCTTGTCGTTCCGGCGCAGGGGGATCAGCGCAAGACTTCCGAGCTCGGTGGCCACGCGGCACAAAGGCTTGTGATCCGCACGGCTGAACGGTCCCAGCCAGGGTTTATCGAGTCGCGCGAGCGGCTCGGACATCGTGGCGAGTGAATCGACGAACTGCACTTCGGGCAGGTTCTCGAGCATGTTGCTGTCACCCCAGAGCAGGTGGCGCAGCTCGTACTGAGGGTCATCCAGCGTCAGGGTGACGAGATCGAGCTGGTAAGACGCTCGCAGCCCGTAGATCAGCCTTTCGAACAGCTGCGGAAGCGTGGCCGCTCGAAGCAGTTCCAGCTCGCGCTCCTGGGTCTTGCGCAGGAGCGCATCGTTGCGGGCGGCTTCCTCGGTCAGCTCGTTCAGCCGTGCCTGGAGCCTGCGGTTTTCATCAGTCAGATCGAGCCCTCGCCCGGAAAGGGAGCGTGGACGTAATTCGTTCTGCGGTCGGTACATCGCCACCTGCAGCACCTCGAAAGAGCCATCCCCATGGCGTTGTGTTCTTCGTCAGGCGCGGCGGTCCGTCACACTCCGACGATCTTCGAGATAGTCCCGTCCGCGCTGCATGAGGGCAACGAATGCATCGTGATCCTGTGAACTGATCGCGGTTCTGATGCGGTCGATGGCTTTCGCCAGAGCTTCGAGCGACTCGGCACCGAAATCGTTGAGGCTCTGGATTTCGTAATAGAGCTCCGGGCTCTCCTGCGCCACGCGCGTGGCAACGTCGAGCTGCGAGTCGAACGTGGTGCTCGACAGTCTCGCCAGCACCGGTGCAGCTTCGCCGCTCTCGGCGAGAGCCGTGAAGAACGCAATGTTGAGCGCGTGAGAGAGGCCGAGCACGTACGCGATGAGGCGGTCGTGGTCGTCGAGGCTCATCACTACCTGTTCCGCCATCGTAGGCGCGAACAGATCCCGAGCTTTCTGAAGAGCTTCGGCATGGCCCATATCCACGAAGATGACGTGGCGGCCGGACAGCAGCTCGGTATCCGGGCCGAACATGGGATGAAGCGAGGTGACTCTGCAGCCATGCGCCTTCAGCGCCAGCAAGCCCGAGCGCAACGGAGACTTCAGAGAACCCACGTCGAACACCACTCCCGGCGGCTGGCGTAGAGCCAGCTTCTGCAAGAGGCTGTCGGTGACGCTAAGAGGCGTGGCGAGCACGATGTAGTCGTGCTTTAGATCGGTGGCCTGCCAGTCCGCGACGTGAGTGGTGCCGGGTGGCGCGCCCGCCGGGTCGGACACCTCCACGGCGAAACCCTGCGACAGCAGGAATTCCGCAAACCAGCGCCCCATCTTGCCGCCGCCACCGATGACCAGCGCGCGCTGGCCCGAGCCTGCGCTCTTGGCAACGACGCTCGCCTGTTCCTGGGTGGTGAGCGAGGAGCGGATGAGCATGCGCAGAAGCTCCTCCGCCATATCGGGCGACACGCCCAGGGAATCCGCCTTCTTGCGCGCGCTGAGAATGACCTCGCGCTCGCGCTCGTAGTCCCGCGTGGCGCGGCCCGTGCTGCGCTTCACCTGCGCCACCTGGCGGCTCAGGGTCTTACGCTCCGCCACCAGCGACACCAGGCTGTCGTCGATTTCATTGATGCGACGGCGGAGGTCGTCCAGTGAAGCGTCGCTTGTCATGCCGGAGGCTCAGGTGGGGTTCGGGCCTGCCTTTCTATCGGCGGCGGCGAGGCGCCGCAAGGGGGCGAACTGGCTTTCAGCGCGGCCGGGACGCTTTCCGCCTATCGGGCGGGCGCCGCCTGCCTCCGCGCGGCCGCGGTTCGCGTATCTCCTGCCAGCGCCATTTGCCGAACTTCTGCGGATCAGACCCTCTACCATTGGCCATCATGCCAACCCATACCGAACTGTCCGATCCGCTTCCCCCCGAGCCGCTGGCCGTTGCCGATGCGTGGCTGGCGCAGGCCTGGCGCGAGCGTCAGCAACCGAACCCGAACGCCATGGTGCTGGCCACCGCCACGCCGGACGGTTTTCCGTCCGCGCGGGTCGTGTTGTGCAAGGACATCGTGGCCCAGCCCGGCTTCATCCAGTTCTATACGAACTACGAATCCCGCAAAGGCCGGGAGCTGGCGGCGAACGCCCGGGCCGCCGTGGTGATGCACTGGGATCATCTGCATCGCCAGGTGCGTGTCGAAGGCCGCATCGTAAAGGCACCTGCGGCCGACAGCGATGCCTACTTCGCCTCCCGTGCGCTCGAGAGCCGCGTGGGAGCGTGGGCCAGCAAGCAGAGCCAGCCCATCGAATCGCGCGCGCAGCTGGTGAGCGCGGTGGCGGCGGCCAACAAGAAGTTCGGTGTCGGGGAGGGCAAGGCAGAAGCACAGGTCCCGCGCCCGCCGCACTGGGGCGGTTTCAGGCTGTGGGCGGAGTCCGTGGAGCTGTGGGTGGAAGGCGATGCCCGCATTCACGATCGCGCGCGCTGGACGCGCACGCTGGCGCCGCACGGCAAGACTCAGTTCGAGGCCGGCCCATGGTCAGCGACGCGCCTGCAGCCCTAGGTATATGGCAAAAATGCCCTTCGGTCATTTTTCGGACAAAGCCTTCGTTGCAGGCCGCAAAAGGCGCGGCTTTTGCGGCCTGCGCAGCGTGACCTCGAGTCCGGCGTACTCCTAGCATCGCCCCATCGTGTGGAAATACATCCGAGTCACGTTGCTGTTGTTGCTGCTGCTCGGCGTTGCCGGCACCACGTGGCTCGATCGGGTTCGCACTACTAGTTGGAAGGACACCGTCTGGGTCGGCATCTTCCCGCTGAACGCCGACGGCAGCGAGGTTGCTGAGCATTACATCGAGCGGCTGAAGGCCGAGGACTTCGCGAGTATCGAGGAATTTTTCACCAGCGAGTCCGCTCGCTACGGCGTCAGGGTCGAGCGCCCGATCCGCATCGAGCTCTATCCGGAAGCCCACAAGTTGCCGCCGGTGCTGGAGCGGGGAGCGGGGCCCCTCGCGACGGCGTGGTGGAGCCTCAAGACCCGATGGTTCGCGAGGCAGGCAGGCAACGTGCCGGGGCGAGTGTCTTCGCACATCCGCGTGTTCGTGCTGTACCACGACCCGGCCCTGAGTGAGCAGGTGCCCCACTCGCTGGGTCTGCAGAAAGGCTTGATCGGCGTCGTGCATGCCTTTGCGGACGACCGGATGCGCGGCCAGAACAGCATCGTCATCGCGCATGAAACGATGCATACCGTCGGCGCCACGGACAAATACGACCTGGCCGGCAACGGCCAGCCCCTGTTTCCCGACGGCTACGCGGAGCCGGACCGCAAGCCACGCTACCCGCAACCCATGGCCGAAATCATGGCGGGCCAGCGCCCGCTGTCGCCCACCCGGCGCGAGATGCCCGACGATCTGCGGGATGTGGCGGTGGGCCAGGTGACTGCGCGTGAGATCGGGTGGGTGCGGCCGTGACCGTGCTATCGGCCGCGGCCCTCGGCGTCCGCGCCGGAACCCGAAGTCTCGTAACGGACTTGTCGATTCAGTTCAAGCCGGGCGAAGTCACGGCCATTCTCGGCCGCAACGGCTGCGGCAAGACGCTCACGCTCCACACCCTCGCCGGCTTGCGGCACCCCGAGCAGGGCGCAGTACGCCTCGACCTCGCCCCGCTCGAGACACTGAGTCGCCGAGCCATCGCGCGCCAGCTCGGCATGCTGATGCAGGATCTCGAAGATTCGTTCACCACCACGGTGCTCGAATCCGTACTCATCGGGCGCCACCCGCACCTGGCTTCGTGGCAGTGGGAAACGGCGGAGGACGAGCGCCTGGCCCGCGAAGCGCTGGCCTGCGTGAACATGGAAGACTTCGCCGGCCGCAGCACCGATAGTCTCTCGGGCGGCGAGCGGCGACGCATTGCCATCGCTTCATTGCTGGCGCAGGCGCCGCAGATCTTTCTGCTGGACGAGCCGACCAATCATCTCGACCCGCACCACCAGATCGCCGTGCTCGAGCTGTTCCGCAAACAAGCAAACACCGGGCACACGGTGATTGCCACGCTCCACGACCCGACGCTCGCGGCACGCTTCGCGGATCGCGTGGTCTTGCTGTTCGGAGACGGCCGCTGGATCGAAGGGCCGACGCGCGACACGCTGACGAGCGCGGCGCTCAGCGAGCTCTATCTCACACCTATCATCGAGATCACCGCGCCAGGCCGGCGCGTGTTCGTCAGCGCGTAGTTCCGATAACGTCGAACACGGGCGCGTGAAGCAGCCCGTTCGTTGCCAGCACGCTCGTGGTATCGAGCCCAATGTCCGCGCCCTGCAGATCTGTGAAAGTGCCACCCGCTTCGCGCACGATGACGGTGAGCGCAGCGATATCCAGGATGTTCACATCCGATTCCAGCACCACATCGAGCGAGCCGCGCGCGAGCAAATGATAGTGAACGAAATCGCCGTACCCGCGAATGCGGCTGACGCGCTGGATCAGATCGCCGAACCGGCTCCAACGCGCTGAGCGTGTGAGCGTCTTGAGGTTGCCACTCGACACGATGGCGCTGCCCAGCTCCGCAATGCGGCTCACCCGGACCGGCTTGCCGTTGAGATGCGCGCCCTTGCCTTCTTCGGCCCAGGCCAGCTCCCCATACGCCGGGGCGCTTGACACCCCCAGCACGAGCCGGCCTCCGCGCATCAACGCAATCTGCGTGGAGAAGAACGGGCACTCGCGCACGAACGACTTGGTGCCATCGATGGGATCCACGAGCCAGAGATTCTCGGCATCGAGCGCATGCTGCCCCGTTTCCTCCCCGTAAAACCCGTACCCCGGGAAACGCTCGCTGAGAATGGCGCGAATGGCCTCCTCCGAGCGTACGTCGGCTTCGGTGACCGGCGATGCGTCCGCCTTCGTGTGGACCGCAAGATTCTGCTGATAAAACGAACGAATGATGACAGCGGCCGCCTCGGCGGCATCCAGCGCAGCTTGCAGTTCTTTGGAGTTCACTCTGGCGTTCCCGTCGCGGGCCGTGAGAATCTAGGCCGCATTATTCACGAACCAAGCGCCTCAGGTTAAGCGAATGGGCAACCGTCTCAGCAAGATCTACACGCGCACCGGCGACGACGGCACCACGGGCCTCGGCGATGGCACCCGCGTGCGCAAAGACGCCGCGCGCGTCGAAGCCTACGGCACGGCGGACGAACTCAATAGCGCCATCGGTGTGCTGCTGGCCGTGCCCGCCCTTCCGGCTAACATTGTCACCTGCCTCGTCGAAGTCCAGCATGAGCTGTTCGACCTCGGCGGCGAGCTCTGCATTCCCGGCCACCGCGTCATCAAAGCCGAGCACGTCACCCGGCTCGAGCAATCGCTGGACAGCTTCAACGACACGCTGCCGCCGCTGAAAGAATTCATT
>JBDTUL010000082.1:0-15429 GCA_040007735.1 Gammaproteobacteria bacterium
ATCGTATCCGTACGAACGCACGAGGCTCCCGCTGAGCCCGGTCAGTCGATTGCTGGCCGTAGCGATAGCGAGTGCCTGCGGGGAGCTGCCGCCCTGGGTCCGGCGATTTCCGTTCGCGTCGTAGGTGAACGATTGGCTCTGAGTGGACGAAGCCGCTCCAGTGATGCGATCGAGGACGTCATACGAATACCCCCAGGAGAGCGCAGGGGCACCCGAATCGTTGATGCCCACGATGCGCCAGGCCTCGTCATAGGACAGCGACCTCGCTGTGGAGCTCGAGATCTGTGACACCTTTCCATCTGCGTTGTAGTTGCGCACGGTGGCCGCGCCGTTCCCCCAAACCCACGCATTCACATCGCCGAACGGCTCGCGCGTGACGCCGCTCAGGACCGTTATGCCATTGAGGGAGATGCCCGATACCCGGCCCAGCGTATCGTAGCTGTAGCCGATCTGCCGGCCTGCAGGCGTCGTCAATCCGGTTCGATTCCCGTTGCTGTACGCATAGCCCGTCACCAGGGAAAGGCTGCCGATGGCCTGCGAAGCAGTCACCACGCGCCCGAGCAAGTCGTAGGTCAGCACGAGTGAGCTATTGGCATCTGAGGCGCTCGTAAGACGCCCTCTGCTATTGGACCCGACGTCGTACGAATACGTGGTCGTCTGATCCGTGACGCCACCCATCGAGTACGCAATGGAGGTCACTCGGTTCAACGAATCATATCGATAGGTTGCCAACGCGCCGCGAGCGTCTGTCGACGTCAGGACATTCCCTGCCGGGTCATGGGTCTTTGAAGTTACGCCCGAATCCGGACTCGTAACCTGTCGCTGATCGCCCAGCCCGTTGTATTGATAAGTTGTGACGAGATTGCGTGGATCGGTGACCGAGGTCAGGTTGTTGCTGGCGTCGTAACCGAAACGCGTGAGGCCGTTCGCGGCGTCCGTCAATTGTGACAGCCTGTCCAGCGCGTCGAAGGCGCTGGAGGTGACCCGACCGAGCGGCGCGTTGACCCGCGTGTTGTTGCCGTTGTTGTCGTACGCAAACTCGGTGGTTACCGCGGCTGTACCGGCGGCCGCGATCTCCTGGTAGACCTGGTTCAGCACGTTGATGATTCGCGATCGCGTAGTCCGAAGCACTCCGCCTGCATCGTAGGTGGTCTCGGACGTGCGGTTACCGATCGCATCCAGCGTGTAAACGATCTTGTTGCCCAACGCGTCGCCAATCTCCTTCAGACGGTGAGCCTGATCGTAGGTGTACTCCAGATAATTGAGGTTTGGCAGCGTGATCCGACGGAGCAGCCCGGTCGGCCAATAGGTATAGGACGTCGTCTCACTGGCCGCCGTCTGCGACCTCTGCCTTTGCCGCAAATCATAGGTCAGCGTTGTGATGACTCCATTAGGGTCGGAGAAGGACAACGGCTGGCCATGCGCATTGTAAGTGAGATACGTCGTGACGTTCGCCGCCGCGTCGGTAACCGTGTGCACCTGACCGCACTCAGCACCTGTCGAACATGCATAGTAGGTATAGGTTGTTATATCCGACACATCCGTCCGCGGACCATCAACAGTCAGCACACGGCCAGCGGAATCGTATGCGTAACTCCAGGTTCGCGGCGACGGCGCAGGCGTTGTTGCGGCGTCTGTAATCGTCCTTGTTTGAACATTCTGCGTACCAGGAAAGTACGCGAGCGTCGTGACGCTCAGCGGCGTGCCCACTGATGCAAGCAGCGACGAGTTCGTGCCCAGGTAGCTATAAACGGTTGTCCGAGCGCTCGGCGTTCCGAATGCCTCGGTCTTCGAGGTCAGATGATTGTTGTCGTAGTTGAACTTCGTAACGTTGCCCGCGGCGTCCGTGACCTGAGTGACCCTCCGCTGCTTGTCCGTCGCGCCCGCCGGCACAGTGAAAGATTGGCTCAGGGTTCCGCGCGACAGACGGGTCAGGCGCGGAGCGTAGTTTGGTTCGGACGTAAATGAATACGTGCTGACCAATCCGAGCGCGTCCGTTACGGTTGCGGTGGTTGCACCGTAGGCAATCGAGACGGCCCCAGCTCCGCCGGCTTGGTGCGAGGATACGACCGCGCCGCTCGCGTTGTACTGAACAGTAAGGAAGCGGTTGCCCACTTCGTCCACGATGCCGGTGAGATGATTCGGAAGCGCGGGATTCTCATAGAGATACTGTCGACTCGTGCCGTCCGGATAGGTGACGGAGATCAGGTTGTTGCTCGAGTCGTAGGCATAAGCAATGACGCCTCCGCCCGGCACCGTCACAGCAGATTGTCGGTCGCTCGAATCGTAAGCGAAGAGAAGCGCGTGCCCGAATGGGCCTGTGACCGATGCGAGGCGTCCCGCAGCGTCATAGGCCAGCGCGGTAATCTGCCCTGCCGTCGCAATTTGCTGGATGAGACGACCCGTTGTGTCGTACACCTCCTTGCGTCCATCAGTCAGAGACGCGACCCATTGCGTGCCGCTTGCCTGAAGGTGAATTCCAGAGCCGGAGAGCCCCATCATTGCTCCGCCAATCGTCGCTATCGCTTCGTGGTGGCCGTTCGGGCGAGAGAACCCTGCGGGTGCGCCTGGAACGAAGGCCGAGATGGCAAGCGTTGCGCCGTAAATATGCGACCACCCGGTACCCAGGTTGTGGCTCGCTTCCAGTGTGGCGGAATGATAGTTGCGCGAGACCTGAAGATCGCCGACTGAGTAGTCCACTTCAGTCTCGGTGAAATCGCCCGTCGATACATCGCAGGGATCCCCCACGCGCGTCGATACGGACCCGTTCTGGGGGCATTCGGCCAGCGGACCTTCGACGTAGCCTGTAAAGTAGTTTTCGCACACCCTCACGCCGACTTGATATTGCGTGAGCAGGTAGGCGCTGGGGCAACTGATCTCGCGGGTACGAGAGAGCGACAGCACCTTCAGATCAACTGTGGCGCAGCCCGCACTGAAATCTTGCCTGTGCGGGCGATAGATCTTGTCTTCCAGGCCAGCGGGAGTCACCACGCCGTTCGGCACCCAACCCGATTCGGCGGTGAGCCAAACCGGAGAGTGGTAGTTCCCCGCAGCGTCTCGATAGCAGGTGTCCTGCGTGGTCTTTGCGGCAACGGCGCTCGCCTCGTCCGGATAAAAGGGACCGTTCACTGAGCCATAGTTCCAGGTGTAGATCTGAAACTCCGGCACGCTGGGGGATGCGGGCGGCGCTGCATACTGATACGTCGCCCGGGTCGCACTGGCCCCCACCAACCCGCGATCCCTCAGGTTTTGCTTCATCAATACGATCGTGTCCGGGTTGGCATTCCAGTTCTGCCCCGTATCGATCTGTTTCAGGGCCTCCTCGGCCGCTTTTCGGGTCGGAAAGACGCCGGACGCGTAGTACGTAGCGTCTCCGCCAGGCATCGAGGGAGAGTGTTTCAGTATCCGCGCGGTCCATTCCGCTGTCCCCGCCGCCTCTGCGACGCCAACTTGCAGCGCAAGCATTGCGCTGAGCGCCCCGCAGAGCGCGAGCATGCGGGCGCCGACTGCGGCCAGCGTTCTGTTCTCGATCTTCATCACTACATCACCCTCCTTGTGAATCTCTGACTCGGTTCAATCGCAGACCGACGCTCCGCCCGTTGTGGTGTTGCTCGAGACATTCGAGTAAGCGCTGGTGTTCTGCGCGGCATCCTTGGCGCGAACGCGGAATGAATAGCCTGTGGAGGGCGTTAACCCGATCGCCGTGTAGTCCAGCGTGGTAACACTTGCGATCTGCGCAAAGTCATTGCACGTCAGACCCGTGCAGCGCTCGACGAGATAGACGGTCACGCCCACATTGTCAGTTGCCGCAGACCACGCCAACGTCATGGTGGTATCGGTAGGCCGATTCGCGATGAGGCCTGATGGCGCCCCGGGTGGCACGGTGTCGGGCGGTGCTTCGTCCGGAATGGGCGCTGTCGCATCGGCCAGCGTTTGAATCTCAGTCGAGCTCAGAACGCGGTTATAGACACGTACGTCGTCGATTTTTCCCTTGGCTGTCGAAGCGCCCGTGCTCGTGTTGCCTATCCGTAGCAGCGTTGCAGTATCGTTCCCGCGCGTTCCGATACCGCTATCCCCAGCATCGCGATAGCTGAGTTCCACGCCATTCACGTAGAGCCTCACACCCGTTCCCGCAGACGTGCCGTTCCACGTGGCCGCCACGTTTGCCCAAGTGCCTAGCGGGACCGCATTGATGGCGCTCACGCGATCGATGTCACCGCCGCTGTAGTCGACGGCAAATTCGAGTTGCCGGGTGCCAGAAGTAACGAGCCGCCAGCCGGCAGCCGGATTACCACCTGTGCCCTTCTGCAAAATGCGGCCAAGGCCGCCCTCCCCGGTCGAGGCGAGATTTACCCAGGCGGCGACGCTGATCTGTGACAGCGCGCCAAGCGTGCTTCCGCTGCCACAACTCACTGTGTCGTCCACGCCGTCGAAACTCAGGGCCCCGCTCAACTTGCCCGTGGCCCAGGCCGGTGCCGGGCTCAACGTGCAGTGGTTGCCATTCCCGGAACTGTCCTGCGCGGTCGTGCCAGCGCCTTCATCGAATTTCCAGTAGCCCACCGGCGCGGGACCCACTGGACTCGTTGGCGGCGTCGAATCGGCTAGGGCCTGAATTTCGGCTGCGCTCAGGACGCGGTCGTAGACGCGAACATCGTCTATCTTGCCGTTGGTCGTCGCAGAGCCCTTGCTCGTATTGCCGATCCACAGTGGCGCACCCCCGTCACTGTCGCGGTTGCCGACTCCATTGTCGCCGCCGTCTGGATAGCCGACCTCGACGCCATTGACGAAGAGATGGACGTCCGTCGCGGCGGCTGTTCCACTCCACGTGACTGCCACATGGGTCCACGTGCCGAAGGAGAAGGCGTTGACCGAGCTGACCCGGTCGAGGTCTCCGCCGCTGTAGTCGACGGCAAACTCGAGCTGCTTCGTGCCCAGGGTGACCAATCGCCAGCCGGCGGATGGATTGCCCCCCGTGCCCTTCTGAAGAATTCGGCCAAGCCCGCCCTCACCCACCGTTGCCAGATTCACCCAGGCACTGATCGTCATTTGCGCAAGCGCGGCAAGCGTGCCCCCGCTGCCGCAGTTGAGCGCATCGTCGACGCCATCGAAATTCAGTGCGCCATCGAGTTTCCCCGAGGTCCAGGCCGGAGCGGGACTCATCACGCAGTGATTGGCGTTGCCGGAACTGTCTCGTGCAGCGGTTCCCGCTGCTTCGTCCAGCTTCCAGTAGCCGACGAGACCCGTCTGCGCAAAAGCAGGAACGCAGATGAGCAACCAGCCGGCGCAGAGCCACGCCGAGCGAAATCGAAGACAAGCGTATCTGGAGAACTCTCGAACACGCCAGCATTGGCCTTCCCTGTTCCGCATTGGTGATGCCTCCTTGCATGCAACCTATCAGGCAGTTTAACGCTGTTGTATATGTCCTATAACAACTCGCGCAATTAGTCTGCCGGGCGGAGGCATCACCTGTCAACGCGTCGTCTCACGACGAACTCTTTTTTGGTGCTCTTAAATCGCTTCGTCTCTGCCGAGGCGATTTGTATCGCCATTTCTCGCGATCACGCGGCGCCGACGAGTTGCATTCGCTACCGAGATATGACGTCGTCAAAAACGATAGGGACTACGGCTGCCGCCAACCACCGGAAAAACGCTGCCTATTGACGCCCGGCAAAAAAGGAAAGAGGCGGACGCCACGTCCGTGCAGCGCGCCCGACGGATCCTCAGTCCGTTGCTCTATAGTGATTCATGCATGTTTGTGTTCATGAGGGGCGCGCGGTCTACGCAGAAAATTTCGGGCGTCACGAGATTCTCTCGCCTACGGAAATACCAGCTTGTAGTTCCTGAGGTCTTCCTGAAAAGCATTACAGCGAATCAAGTCATTACGCACATCCGTTCTCGGACGCGTGTAGTCGAATGCGGCGGACCATCTCTGGATCCTGCTCAAGGTCGCCACCACTGGCTGTGCTTCACGATGATGACTCAACGCCTTCAGCGGCAGCAGGTAGTCTTCCCTGTACACCGTGGGAATGATGATGCGACTGAGCTTTCCCGCGCTCAGCACGCAATTCATAGCGAGCCGTGCCGTGCGACCGTTCCCATCAATGAACGGATGCACTTCCGTGACCACGAACATCGTCATGATGGCTCGCGCCAACGGATGACTCAGGGCTTCGATCCGCGCAAAACCTTCTCGTAGCGTGCCCGGCACCAGTTCGGGCATCACGAAGAAGGTACTCCCGGCTTGGTTCGCCTTGTCCTTCCATTCGCCGGGCTTCTTGTCGGCACGCTTCTGCATTACCAGAGCGTTGACACTCCGCAACCAGTAGAGGAAATCGTCCGCTGTGCAAGGTGGCTGGTCGCGCCAGGGTGCCCGTAGCGCGGCGTTGAACGTTCCGAGAACGTCGTGCGAATCCTCGCTTCGATTCTCGACGATCTGGCCGCGGAAGACGATGTCTTCCGCCTCTTCGACCGTGAAGGTGGTGCCCTCGATATAGTTAGAGAAGTAGGCCTCGAAGAACGCGAAGCTCTCTCGCGCAGTGCCCGACGCGGCAGAGTCTGCAATCTCGGTTAGCGAACTGCGGTTGAGTTCAGTAAACAGCGCGTCAAAGATTTCGAGCCGATGTGGGTCATAGGGTCGACCGGCGGCGCGCGCCAGTGCTTGTCGCGCGGTCAGATTCTTTGCGGCCTGTGTTCCCAGCAAGGCGCCAATCAGCACGTCCAGCCGTTTGAACTGCGCTTCGTAACCAAGCGCTTGCGCAATTTCCCGCGCCTGATCTCGAAACTGATTCAATCGACGCTCGCCGCCCACCATCAGGAGCCGATCCAGCGAGGCTTCGATCGCTTCTTGCGGCAACACTCGCGCTGCCCAACCTCGTCCTCGAGTGAGATTCTCAAGATAGCGACGTGGGTCGCTTGCCAGGAAGAGCGCGCCGTAAGGTGAGTCGTTCGCGGGAGAACCGGTTCTCGGCCCGGCCCCAGGCAGAACGTGCACTGTGAGTCCGGGCAGTTTCAGAGTCCGGCGAGTTTTTCCGCGGGTGATCGACAGTTCGCCTTCATGCGGCTTGCCGTCGAACGCGGACCGATGGGATATCACCCCACCGGGGAGTATGTGCCCCACAATCGGTTGCCAGTGGCGGAGCACGATCGCTTCCAGCGGCCCGTCCAGGTTTGAGGTGTAGATTCCGGCGTGCAAACGCCGCAGGCGACCCTCGGCTGCAAGTCGACGGAGGCGCCGAGCGGCGGCAGGGTCACCTTCAGTGACGGTGACGAGTTCGGGTAGCGTGTCCGAATTCGGGGGCATTGTGGGCGTCAGGGCGGCCGGAATGTCCGAATTTTGACCGATTGCGGGTCTTTTTGTCCGAAAAATAGCGAAATGCAGGCCGGCGGTCGACTGACACTGCGACCCAGCGTAATCCCATCAGCCACCGACGCGCTTACGCGCCCAGGCACGAAACAACAACGTCACCCACATAGGTGGAACCGCCAACGGCTCCCAGAAGCGCCATCAAGCCGATTCGCAGTCGGCAGCCACCGCTCAATTTCCGCACAAGCATTCTCCTTGACCAGGTATGACCCCAGGCAATAGGGAGTCTACATGCGATCTTCAGATTAGATCTCAGGCGGTGGACCAACGCGAACGTCGACCCGTCGGGCTTGAAGCTGGCGGTTCCAATCAAGTAACCACCCGCCTGCAATGAAACGCTCAGATATCGGTCGATCTGCAATCCTGATTGCCACGAACGACTCGTCCGTACTGTTCGCCGCACTCTCGAAAGCTCTTTTGAAGATGCGTACCGCCTCAGTTTGGCGGCCGACGATTCTCAGCGCATCGGCATAGGCCAGTGCGGCCTTCATGTCTTCAGGCTCTCTCTACATGGGCGGACAGCAGCAATATCACGTGTGCTTCCCCGTGAGGGATGTTGCGCAGCTCCTTGAGCTTTCGGTGCACGGCTTTTCGATCTGTCACTTGCCGGCCCCTAGGAGTGCACGCCTCTGTTCCGTGATTCGCACTTATCGGTTTCGCCCGGGGCCAGATGCAGCAGATGCGGCCCGAGGTCCGCGACCGAGTTGACTCCAAGCTGGCCGAGCACCCGATCGATCTCCGCGGTCAGGATTTCAAGCGCACGAGATACGCCGCGCTCGCCGCCTGCGGCCAGGCCATAAAGCGTCGCGCGACCGAGCATCACGGCATCAGCGCCGAGGGCCAGCGCCTTCACCACGTCTGCGCCGCGGCGGAAGCCGCTGTCTACGATGACCGTCATTTTTTCGCCGACGGCGGCCGCAATCTCTTCAACCATCTCGATCGGCGCCACACACGAATCGAGCTGCCGCCCGCCGTGATTGGTGAGCACGATGCCATCGCACCCCAGACTCGCAGCACGTTCTGCATCGGGCACACTCAACACACCTTTGATCAGCAGCTTGCGATCCCAGATGCCGCGCAACCACTGGATGTCGTCCCACGTGATCGAGGGGGTGAATAGAGTCGGGATGATCGTGCTTCCGCCAATGGCGCTGGCGGCTCCAGGCGGAAGGTACGGCGCGAAATTCACGAACTCCGGAATGCCGTGCCTGAGGATCACTTCGCTCAGCCACGAGGGATGACGCAGCATGTCGAGCATGGCGTGCGTGGTCAGCCTGCCCGGTCGAAGATAGTTACGACGATCCCATTCGCGATGACCGAATGTATTCGCGTCCGTCGTGAACACGAGGGCCTGGTAACCTGCGGCATGCGCGCGGCGAATGATGTTCTCTGAGATGCTTCGGTCGCGCATCACGTAGACCTGCATCCACAGCCGGCCACCCACCTTCTCTGCAATCGTTTCGAGTTTGGTGGTGGAAACCGTGCTGAGAGTAAACGGAATTCCCGCCGAGGCCGCCGCGCGGGCGAGCGCGAGGTCGCCCTGGTATCGCAGGATGCCGTTCATGCCGGTGGGGGCGATGATCAGCGGTGCTTTGATCTCGCTTCCGAAGAGCGTCGTGCGATGGTTTCGCTGCGTGGTATCGACCAGGGTGTTCGGTACGAAGCGATAGGACTCGAATGCTTCGCGATTGCGGCGCAGGGTCAGTTCATCTTCGGCGCCACCTTCCACATATTCGAACGCGAAATGCGGCACGTAGCGGCGAGCGATGTCGCGCAGATGCGAGATGTTGAGTGCGCGCTCGATTTTGGAGCTGCGGAATAGTTGGCGTTGCCACGGCATGGTTGGTGCATTCCCCCTTTTGGGAAATGTAACACGCGGATTGGGAAGCAAAGAGCCCTCAATCGCCGGGCGGCTGGCAGGAGAAAGGAAGACGGCTGCCTGCCCGTGACTGCGCGACCTAGCGCTATGCGGCTCGCACACTGCGATAGCGAACTGGCGCTCCTAGCGTTCGGAGTACTCCGGGCCTTCGATCGCATAGCCTGCAGCGTGGAGTTTAGTCAGGGCACCTTGTGGCCCGAGCAGGCGCTCGATCCGTTGAAGCGCGAGAGTCGTTTGGTTCTCTGCCAGCTCTTCCTCCGCCGCGGCGATCCAGGCATTGCGCGCGCGCTCGCCCAGTTCCTTGATACGCGGCGAGTTCGATACTGCCTCCCAGCACGCCGCCTCCTGGTCGGGAAACGGCAGCGCGCGCAGCGCCTCGACGTCCCCTACCGACCATGCGTTCGCACGGGCCTTCATCGCCTCGACATCGCCTTCCAGGCGAGCGACCGTCGTCTCGAGGCAAACGCGTTGCGCCTCCGGGGGCGTCTCGCCAACCGCCTGCAGCAGGCCGCGGGGATCATCGATCTCAATCTGAATCTTGCGTACCTTCACGCTGCGTTTCCTGGCAAGCTTCAGCACGATCTGCTGAATATCGTTGGACGAGCTGAGCCCGGAGGCGTCGACCGCCTTCAGATACAGGCTGGCCGCGGCGAACATGGGCTGCAGCTTTTCGATCTGGCCATCGCGTCGAGCGTACTTCTCTTTCAGTGCGGCGAACCGAGTGTAGAGCGGAGCCGGCAGAACCTGACGCAGCGTCTGCCCGTCTTCGTTCTTCTGAATTCGTCGCCACTGAAAGTACAGGCGCACCGCGGTGATAGGGCCGATGTCCGCGTCCACGCCGATGCCACCCGAGAGAACCTTCTGTGTGTGGGCCAGTACGTCCTCGACCGGCTTCGACCGCCACGTCATCTTTTTGGGCAAAGGCTGAAGCGTGCCCAGCACCCACAGCACGTGGTCGCCGCGGGAGACTTTCCACATCTGCGGACCCGGTCGCTCGCCCACCACTTCGATTTCATCGAGGGGGGCGTCCTGTTCGGAGGCAGAGGCAGGGGAATTCGACGGAGCAGTCTCAGAGGGAGCCACGGGTGTGGCGGCACTAGTGGGTGGAACCGGTTCATCCGCCGGCGTGCCTGCCCAAGCCAGCGCAACGCCGAACGTCAGCCACACGCCAAGCGCCAGCCCAGGCGCCACACGAACCGACGTGAGAAAACTCTTTGCCGCAGTCATTCCATTCACTTATGGTTACCCGCTCAATCCCTTCGACGTCCCTGGAGTCCTTTTCCATGCCCGCTAGCCGCCGCGTCACGCTGTTTCACTCTCCGAACACACGTTCCACCGGTGCGGTTGCACTCATGGAAGAGCTCGGCGTTCCCTACGATCTGCACGTGCTCAAGAAAGGCGAACAGCGCGGCGACGCGTACATGGCCATCAATCCCATGGGCAAGGTCCCCGCCGTGGTTCACGACGGCGCCCTCGTGACCGAGCAAGGCGCAGTCTATATGTATCTGGCGGATCTCTACCCCGAGGCGCACCTGGCCCCGCCCATCGGTGATCCCTTGCGCGGGCCCTACCTTCGCTGGATGGTGTACTACGGCTCGAGCTTCGAGCCGGCGGTCGTGGACCGGGCCCAGAAAGCTCCACCGGCGCCCGCTGGCATGTGCCCCTATGGAGATTTCGACACAATGCTGAAAACGCTCGATGACCAGCTTTCTAAGGGCCCCTACATTCTCGGCGACAAGTTCACCGCGGCCGACGTGCTGTGGGGAGTCGCGCTTGCGTGGACCACCAACTTCAAGCTGGTGCCCCTGACGCCCGCGATTGCCGCTTATGTCGAACGGATCAATTCGCGCCCGGCGATTGCGCGCGCCAAAGCGAAGGATGCCGAGCTCGCGGCCCATAGTTAGAAGCCTGTCTGACTAATACTCACCACAGCGAGGCCGCCGGAGCTGGCGGATATTGATTCCACGGGCTCTCGCAAGCTGTCCGAGCAATGGGCGCCGGAGCGAGGGCGCTCCTGCTGCGACATCAGTCCCTATTGGCAAGGCTGCCCGCCCCGGGCAGACTTGTCTCGCGTTCCGGAAATCAATAATCCAGCCCGGCCGCGAGACTTCGAGCGACTCTTGAGATAACGCCGCACAAGACGGCGAAGGAATCCATCGTGACGTCGCATTCCCGAATGGGAGCGCGTGTTTCTATCGCAGCGCTGTTTGCATGGAGCGCCTGCGCAACGGCCCAGAACTCGATCCGAACGCTCGACGTCGATGTTTCCGCGATGATCGCGGCCGCGGCCGACGAAGGCGATCGTTTCGCGCAGGATTTTCCGCAGACGATCCATAGCGATCGCGATGGTGAGTGGACACAGACCACCTCGACCAGCATTTGGCACTTCGCCGTGCATGTTCCCGGGGCAGTGTCGCTGTCGTTCCGCGCCACGCCGGTAGCCCTGCCCGCCGGCGCAACGCTTACAGTGCGCAACGGGCTGGAGGAATACGTCTACACACCTGCTGACGTGCAAGAAAGTGTTCTGTGGAGCCGCATCTCAAAGGGGGCTGATCTCGTATTCGAGATGACAGTGCCGTCACAGGACCGCGAGCACGCCTCCTTCAGCATCGATCGCATTCAGGTCGGCTTCCGTAGCCTCGATAGCGCGACCTCAGACAGCTCGAAGCTGAAGATCCAGTCGGTGGAAGGCGATGCAGGCAACTGCATACAGAACTACTCGTGCGTCACGACAGCCGCAAACAGTGGGCCAGCGAAGGCAACCGTCGCGCTCGTCGTCGCCAATGTCCTTGAATGCACGGGCACGCTCCTCAACGACGTGCCGGGCGACAACACCCCCTATGTGTTGACGGCGCGTCATTGTCAGACCGGCACAGCCGGCAATCGCGACCCGACTTCCGCTTCGAGCGTTACGGTGTACTGGAACGCATTCACACCTTGCGGGGAGGTGCTGCATACCTTCTATCAAAGCAAGACGCCGAGGCAGACCGGAGCGGTTACCGTGGTGGAGCAGGAGGATGCGTGGCTCATTCGTCTCAACCAGAAGCCGGTGACGAATGATGTCTACTTCGCTGGATTCGATGCCACGGGCGGTGTGGTGGAGGGCGGATACACCGTGCATCACGGATCGACGTATACGAAGCAACTTGCCAATTGGTTTGGGCAGGCGTTCAGCGCGCGCAAGACCGCCACATCATTGGGTGGTCGCTATACGTCGCATTTCCTGGGCGTGGTGAATCAGGCTGGAAGCATCGCGGGGGGTGCGTCGGGGGGTGCGCTGTTTGATCAGAATAATCGGGTGACAGGGTCGCTCAGCCTTGGCTCCACGGACACTCAGGCGTGCCCCGCCGAGCCGCTGCGAGTGCCGAGTGCTACGAACGTTGTCGCGGAGTTCACTTCGTTTGCGGCTGTCTGGAATAGCACGACTGATACTTCCAGTAGTACGGGTGGGGCTACGCTGAGGTCTGTTCTGGATCCGCGGGATTCGGGAAGGCTCATTGTCAACGGCGCGACGCCGGGGGCGGTTGCGTCTCTAGATGGACTGGATCAGCCCGTTTCTGCGAGTGTTGATCCGCCGGTTGCCAATCAGACCGGGGATAGTGGCAAGGGGGGCGGAGGAGCGCTTGATTGGGTGTCGTTGCTGGCGCTTACAGGGATTGGAGTGCTGGCCGGAGCCGCCCGACGGTTGAGCCCCCTGCGGTCACGCGAACGGAGTAAATCTAGGGCAGCGCTCGCGCCCGAACGAGCCATCTAACGTCGGCGCTCCTTGACGATGATCAACACCAAGTCAGACCACGGCGAACGCAATCAGGTTGCAGGTTCAAATCCCCTCATCCCGACCACCTGTTCCTGCACCCCTCAGCAACGCTGCGGGCTGCATGCCGTATTCGGCCCAGAGTGAGCCGTCTTCTCCGGGCGAGAGCATGATTTCCCCGAGCATGTCGCGCAGGATCGTGCGGGCTTTCGTTGCTTCGGCGGGATCGCCGCCCAGCCCCAGGTCTATCTGCTCGCGGTACAGCTCGGCGGCTCGCGGCAATAGCGCGAGCACGCGGGCGTTCTCGCGCTCTGCCGGGCGGGCGTTGCCCAACTCACGACGCTTGCCCTCGACTCGCTCGATAGCGCCCTGCAGCTCGTCGGGCGTGAGGTCTGGATCGCCGGCTTTCAGCCGGTCGCGAAGGCGCAAGATGCGCGCGTCCAATTCCTGCAGCTCGCGCGGCAGCGTTTCCACCCGCGCGGCAATTTCCCTCATCCGCTCGGTATGAGCGACGCGCATTTCATCCGCCATTCGCTGCACGCGATCAGGCGCCAGCAGATCGCGGCGGACGCCGCCGAGAATTACCCGCTCGATGGAATCGCGGCGCACGCGAATGTGATTCGAGCACGCCCCGCCGCTCCAGTGCCCGCTGCAGGCATAGCTACGAGCGTCCGCGATGACGTAGTGCGCCTTGCAGACGTTGCAGACGAGCAAGCCGCTCAGCAAATACTTTGCCTTGCCGCCGCTCTTCAATCGTTTGTCATTGTTGGCGGCGACGCGCGTGCGCGCCTGAGCCTGCTCGTACAGCTCATCCGGAATGATCCGCAAAACTTCGTCCTGATGCTCGACCCAATCCGCCTTCGGGCGTGAGCGCCGTTTGTGCTTCCCGCTGTCGGGTCGCGCACGAACTGTGAGACGTTCCAGCGCATCCGGCCGCAATAGAGCGGGTTCTTGATAATCACGCGAACCGCCGACGCCATCCACCCGGTGCATCGGCGCGCTTTGCGCCTCCACGTTGAACCGGCACTCGGAACGCCGCGAGCGTTCAGCTCACGCGCAATCGTCAGGTAGCTTGCGCCTTCGGCAAAGCGCGTGAACATTTCCCGGACGATGGCCGCCTGAACGTCGTCCACGTCGAGCACCGTCCCGATTCGGGCGGGCTGCCCGTAGGCGTCGAGCGTCGACGCATCGAGCACCGGCCTCAGTCGATAGCCATAAGGTTTGCCGCCGCACCAGTAGTGCTTTTGCGCTTGGCCGGTGAGACCGCGATGCACGCGCTCGCGTAAGTCATCGAGGAATATTTCGTTCATCAATCCTTTGAAGCCGCGATGAACCTTGCGCGCCTTGCTCGTGGAGTCGTAGCCGTCGCTCGTCGCAACGATCCGCAACCCGATGAACTCCAGGCGGCGGATGGCGCGCTCGCATTCCACGGAATCGCGCGTCAGGCGCGACAGGTCATCGACGATCAGCACGTCAAACTCATGGCGACCGGCCGCGTCCAGCATGGCGCGATACTGCGGGCGATTCGCGTCGCTGCCACTCATCGCGGCGTCGGCATACGTGGCAACGATGGCCCAGCCTTCCAGCTCCGCGCGCTTTCGACAGTTGCGGAACTGGTCTTCAATGCTGGCGGCACGTTGCAGGTCCGTGCTGAAACGCGCGTAGAGAACGGCTTTCATTTTCGTGACTCCATGTGCTGGCCTTGGCCGAGTATCAGCCGCCCGCATCTCCATCCGCAACGTTGTCATCCTTGCGCGGCGGTGACGCACGCTCCGCATCGCTGCCCGCACCTTCCTGGCGCGGCGGCCGCGCCGCTGACTCTTTGAGGAGTCGATCGAGAGCAACGCGCGCGAACACCCGGGCGAGTTCATCCAGCAGATGCGGCGGATAGCTCATTCACTCGCGCGCCGTCTTACCTTCCCAGGTACACCGCGGTGATCTGTGGGCGCTCGTGCCCGAGTTCGCGGCTGATCGTTTGGCGCGCGATGGCATCCTGCGTGAGTTGCGTGGACGTGAGCATCCGCGCCACCGGGCCGCCGACCGAGGGGGCCTTCCAGCCTGTCAGCGCCTCATATCGGGTTTGCGCGTAGGCATGCCGCAGGCCATGCATCTTGCTCAGGCCGGCCGCCTTGCACTGTCCGTCGTAGGTGTTGCGTTGCTGGATGTAGGTCTTGTACGCCGGGATGAGTGACCCGGCGCCGACGAGGCGATGCGCGTGGTCGAGTACGGTGCGTTGCTCGGCCGTGGTGATCGGCACCGTGCGGGCACGGCCGCCCTTGGTCCACGAGCCTTTGAGGACGATGCAAGTGCCACGGTCCGCATAGCGCGGCTGGAACTTGATGGACTCTTCGCGCCTCAGCCCAAACGCCTGTTGTAGTGCCAGGCTCATGCGCACGTACGGATCAGAGACGCGCTCGAGACCGTCGTCGAGGC